>DATKNM010000189.1:0-4213 GCA_035541335.1 Binatia bacterium | reverse complement strand
TTCGCCGTCCCCGGCGTCCTCTGGCTGATACTGCTGTTCCTGGTTCCGTTCTATGCGGTGATCGGCGTCGCCTTCGGCGGCGTCGATCCCATCTTCATGAACGCCGTGCCGAACTGGAACCCGGCGGACTGGCAGTTCGATTCCATGCTGACCACGCTCGGCGGATTTCTGCCGGGCAACCAATATTGGGCCGTGCTGCTGCGCACCACGGTCTATGTCGCGCTCGCCCTCGCCGGCTCGCTGCTGCTCGGCTATCCGGTCGCCTATTACATTTCGCGCCACGCCAAGCGGACCAAGGGCATCCTGCTGGCGCTGGTCGTGCTGCCGTTCTGGGTCAGTTACATGATGCGGATGCTGGCCTGGGTGAACCTGTTCTCGCCAAACGGCTTCGTGAACAAGTTCCTGCTCTGGACCCACATCGTCAACACGCCGCCCGACTGGCTGAACGGCAACCCGGCCTCGGTCGTGCTCGGCCTCATCTACGGCTACATCCCCTATCTGATCCTGCCACTGCTGGCGGCGCTGGACCGGATCGACCGCAGCATCCTCGAAGCCGCGCGCGACCTCGGTGCCAACCCGGCGGAGGCCTTCTATCACGTGACCCTGCCGCTCTCGAAGCCCGGCATCCTCGGCGCCAGCGTGATCATCGCGCTGCCGATGTTCGGCGACTATTACACGCCGAACATCGTCTCCGGCTCGCCCCGGACCAGCATGCTCGGCAACCAGATCGACATCTTCTTCCACGGCGGTCCGCAGCCCTCGGTGGGCGCGGCGCTGACGCTGATCCTGTCGGCGTTCCTGGCCGTACTCATGGCCTATTACATGGTCACCATCGCCAAGGCCCAGAAGGAGCTGCAGGCATGAGCGCCGTCACCGAACACGGCGCCCCGCCCCGCGGCCTGGTCGAGCCGACACTCGGCAAGAAGATCCGCAGCTGGGTCGCCAATCCCTGGGGTCATCCCCGCTTCCTGGTGGTGATCACCTGGCTCTACGTGGTGATCTCGATCGTGCCTGCAGTGGTCGCGATCCAGTTCTCGTTCAATGCCGGCCGCTCGGTCACCGCCTGGCAGGGCTTCGACCTCACCCGCTGGTATTTCGGCGATCCCGCCTATTCGGTCTGGCACGATCCGCGGCTGCAGCATGCCTTCTGGCAGAGCCTGAAGCTCGCCGGGCTGGACATGGCGATCGCGACGCCGCTCGGCGTGTTGCTGGCGCTCGGGCTCGCGCGCTGGCGCGGACCGCTCGCCAGCGCTTCCAACTTCATCATGCTGTTCCCGCTGGTGACGCCGGAGCTGATGATGGGTGTCTCGCTGTTCCTGGTCTTCCTGCACATCTTCAAGTTCATCCAGCCGGGCACCACCGCCCAGGTCCTTGGGCACGTCACCTTCTCGCTCTCCTACGTGGTGGTGATCGTGCGCGGCCGGCTGTTCTCGATCGGCAAGCAATACGAGGAGGCGGCGGCGGATCTCGGCGCCACGCCGGCGGAGTCGTTGCGGCTCGTGCTGCTGCCGCTGCTGCTGCCGGCGGTCTTTTCCAGCCTGATGATGGTGTTCGCGATCTCGATCGACGACTTCGTGATCAGCCAGTGGCTCTCCTGCGGCTCGGAATGCGACACGGTGCCGATCCGGGTCTACAGCTCGACCCGCGGCGCGCCGCTGCCCTCGGTCAACGCCCTCGCCGCCATCATGGTCTACATGACGCTGTCGGCGATCGGCATCGCCTACCTGGCCTATCGCTTCATGACGCGTGGCGAACGGCGCTCGGGCGAGCACCAGCGCGGCGGCATGGTGCAGACCATGGGCGGCTTCGACATGTAGCGGCAACGACAAGAAGAAGCGGATGAAACTAGGACTCTGGGGGACGGTTTGAGCGGCGGCGACGTTGAACTGATCAATCTGAACAAGCTCTTCGGCACCATGCGGGCCGTGGACAACATCAACCTGCATATCCCGGGCGGCGAGTTCTTCTCGCTGCTGGGATCGTCGGGCTGCGGCAAGACCACGACCCTCAGGATGATCGCCGGCTTCGAGCAGCCGAGCAGCGGTCATATCGTGCTTGACGGCGTCGACATGACGGAGACGCCGCCGCACAAACGCCACGTCAACACGGTGTTCCAGAGCTACGCCCTGTTCCCGCATCTCAACGTGTTCGACAACGTCGCCTTCGGCCTCCGCCGCCAGCGGGTGGAGCCCGATCAGGTGAAGCGCCGGGTCGGCGAGGCGCTGGAGCTCGTGCAGTTGACCGGCTTCGAGAAGCGCAAGCCCTCGCAAATGTCCGGCGGCCAGCAGCAGCGAGTCGCCCTGGCCCGCGCCCTGGTGCTGAAGCCGGCGGTGCTGCTGCTCGACGAACCGCTCGGCGCTCTCGACGCGCGGTTGCGGAAACAGCTCCAGGTCGAATTGAAGACGCTGCAGCAGCAGGTCGGCATCACCTTCATCTATGTGACCCACGACCAGGAAGAGGCGCTCACCATGAGCGACCGGATCGCGGTCATGTCCAACGGCCGGATCGAGCAGGTGGCGCCGCCCGAGGAGATCTATGAGGCGCCGGCGACGGTGTTCGTGGCTGACTTCCTCGGCATCTCCAACCTGATGGACGCGGTCGCCTCCGGCGCCGATGCGACCGGCCGCTGCAAGGTCAAGGTGGGCGGCCTCGATTTCTATGCCGGACGCGGCGGCGCCGACGTCTCCGGCTCGACCAAGGTCACGATCCGGCCGGAGCGCGTGCGGTTGGAGCCGGCCGGCAGCAGTGGCGAGAACCGGCTTCCCGGCACCGTGCAGCGCTGGGTCTATCTCGGCAATGCGGTGCAGCTGATCATCGGGCTCTCCACCGGGGTCAAGATCCAGGTGCTGATGCAGAACAACGGCGAGGAGATTCCTTATCGCGAGGGAAGCCAGGTCTCGGTCCATCTGCCATCGACCGCTTTGCGCGTGCTGACCGATACCGGCGTGCCGCTCGCCTCGGCGGAGGAGTAGGAGGCAGAACGAACCACCGTTCGCGGTTGGGGCGACGCCGCTGGCGTCGAGGGTATCGCGGCGGAGGGACCAGGGCGTGGAGTCGACCGGCGTGGACAGACCGGCCACAGCGGAGCAAGGGATTCAACGTCAACATCATCGGGAGAAGTCCATGAACAAGAAATTCAACGAGGGGACCATGAAGACTTTCATCGCCGCAGCCGCGATCATCGTCTGCGGCGGCGCCGCGCTTTCTTTCGGCACGCGCCCCGCCGCTGCCGACGAGCTCAGCGACACCTACATGAAGTACTACGAGGCGATTCAGGCGAAGACCCTGTGCGAGGATTCCGGCGCACCCGACGCGGCGACCATGGCAAAGCTTTCCGCCTACATCGCCGGCCAAACCAAGTTCGGGATGACCGCCGGTCAATCCCTCATGGCGATCGAGAGCGCCAAGGCCGAGGCCGGCAAGCTGGTGAAGGCGAACGGCTGCGAGGACCGCTCGATCCAGCAGTTGATCGGCCTCTATCATTCGACCGAGGCGGCGGCCCAGTAAGCCGTTCGCCCGACAGCCGGCGCCGACATGGCGGCGCCGGCTGTTCCCCCTTGCGGGTTACTGGGCGGCCGGGTTTCTCGGCGGCTCTCGATCCGTATAATGTGCCCGCCTCCGGGACCGAGCGTCCCAGGACCGGCGGAGCCTCAATGACCAGCCTTACGACCATCACCTCGACCGTGACCGCAGCCTTCCTCGGCTCCTTCGTCGAGGTCGTCGAAGCCTTCACCATCGTGCTCGCGGTCGGCCTGTCCAGGAGCTGGCGCCCGGCCTTCACCGGCACCGGGATCGCCCTCCTGGTCCTCGCCGCACTGGTGGCGCTGTTCGGCCCGCTGCTGACCCTGATCCCACTGCATGCGCTGCAATTCGCCGTGGGCGTTCTGCTGATGCTGTTCGGCCTGCGCTGGCTCCGGAAGGCGATCCTGCGCGCTGCCGGGTTCATCGCGCTGCACGACGAGGCCAAGGCCTTCGACAAGGAGACCGAGCTCCTGAGGCAGCAGGCCGCCGACCGGCACGCCGACTATCTCGCCGGGCTCGCCGCCTTCAAGGCGGTGCTGCTGGAGGGCGTCGAGGTCGTGTTCATCGTGATCGCCGTCGGCGCCGGACACGGCATGACGCTCTATGCCAGCTTCGGCGCATTGGCCGCCCTCATTGCGGTTCTGGCGATCGGGCTTGCGGTCCACCGGCCGCTCGCCCAAGTGCCGGAGAA
>DATKNM010000188.1:0-6200 GCA_035541335.1 Binatia bacterium | reverse complement strand
CGATCCCGAAGAGATGCGGGACGTCCTCCGCTCTTACCAGAACACCGTCGCCGGCGAGATCGGTCGCTTTGACGGCTTCACCGCAAAGTTGATGGGCGACGGCGTGCTCGCCTATTTCGGCTGGCCGCGAACGCATGAGGACGAGGCCGAGCGCGCGGTCAGGGCGGGCCTTGCCGTGATCGCCGCCGTGCGCGGATTGCCGATGGCCGCCGGTGAACCGCTGGCGGCGCGCGTCGGCATCGCGACCGGCCTCGTCGTGGTCGGCGACCTCGTCGGCGAGGGTGCGGCGCAGGAGCAGGCGGTGGTCGGTGACACGCCGAACCTCGCCGCGCGCCTGCAGGCTGGAGCGGAACCGGGCATGGTGGTGATCGCCGAATCCACCCGGCGCCTGCTCGGGGATCTGTTCGAGATTCGCGACCTCGGCATGCAGACCCTCAAGGGCATCGGCGAGCCGGTGCCGTCCTTCGCGGTGCTGGGCGAGCGCGCCCTGGAAAGCCGATTCGCCGCGCGTCGCGTGGGCGGCCTGGCACCGATCGTCGGCCGCGACCAGGAGCTCGGCCAGCTGCTGGAACGTTGGAGCCAGGCGGCGGGTGGCGAGGGTCAGGCTATTCTCTTGACCGGCGAAGCCGGCATCGGCAAGTCCCGCATCAGCGAAGCCCTGATCGAGGCGACGGCCGGCGAGCCGCATTTCCTCATCCGCTATCAATGCTCACCCTACCATGCGGATTCAGCGCTCTACCCCGTGGTCCAGCAACTCGGCCACGCCGCGCGCTTCGCCGCGGACGACAACCTGGAGCAGCGCCTTGAGAAGCTCGAGGCCCTGCTGGCGCAAGCGGGCGACGGCAGCCCCGCGGCCCCGTTGCTGGCGGCGCTGCTCGGTCTCGACGGAACCGCGCGATACGGGGCACTCACCCTCACCCCGCAGCAGCGACGCAGCCGGACGCTGGCCGCCCTGATCGGCCAGCTCACCGGGCTGGCCGCGAAGAAGCCGGTGCTCTGGCTGGTCGAGGATGCGCATTGGGTCGATCCCACGACCCTGGAGCTGATCGAGCAGTCGCTCGACCGTGTGCAGACCAGCCGGGTGCTCCTGCTGATCACTGCGCGGCCGACCCTGGTTGCGGGTTTCGCCAGCCATCCGGTGGTGACGCGCCTGGCCCTGAACCGGCTGGCCCGCGTCGCGACGCAGGCGATCGTCGCGCGCATCACCCACGGCAAGCACCTGCCCGAGGCGCTGCTCGACGAGATCGCGGCCAAGACCGACGGCGTGCCGTTGTTCGTGGAGGAGATGACCAAGGCGGTGATCGAATCGGGCGCCATGCGCGAGACCGAGGACGCCTATCTTCTCGACGGACCGTTGAGCGCGCTGGCCGTCCCCGCGACGCTGCACGACTCGCTGATGGCGCGCCTCGACCGGTTGCACGGTGTGAAGGAGGTCGCACAGACCGCCGCCGTGATCGGCCGCAGCTTCGATCATGCCACGATCGCGGCGCTGGCCGGCCTGCCGGAGCGCGCGCTGGGCGAGGCGCTGCAGCGTCTGCTGGATGCCGAGCTCGTGTTCCGCCGCGGCGCGCCGCCCGACGCAACTTATCTCTTTAAGCACGCCCTGGTGCGCGATGCCGCCTATGAGAGCCTGCTGAAGGCCCGGCGCGTCGCCCTGCACGCACGCTTGTTGGACATCCTGGAGGCCGACGATGGAACGGCCCCCGAGATCAAGGCCCAGCATGCCGAGGCGGCCGGCCTGAACGCGCGGGCGCTCGACCTCTGGGAACAGGCGGGTGTTCTGGCACTGGCTCGCCCCGCCTACAAGGAAGCGATCGCCAGCTTCGAAAGCGGAATCCGCGTCTGCGCCGCGCTGGGCGACGACCCCAAATGGAAGCGCCGCGAGCAAGGCCTGCACATCCAGATAGGCCAGGCATTGATCGCGAACCAGGGCTATCAGGCGCCGGCGGCGCTACGCGCCTTCGAGCGGGCGATGGTGTTGGCCGACGAGCTCGCCGACGTCGCGCTCCAGTTGCCGGCGGCCTACGGGCTATGGGTGGCGCCCTATATCGGCGGCAGGGACACGAGCGCGCTTGCCGACCGATATGTCGCGCTTGCCGAGGCGCAGCCGGAGACCGGCCCGCGCGTCGTCGGGCTGCGCATCCTGGGCATGGAGCGATTCCATGCCGGGCGCTTCAAGGAGTCGCTCGCACTGATGCAGCGGGGCTGCGCCGAACATGATCCGGTCGCGCATCGCGATTTGGCGCGGCGCTACGGCCATGATTCGCGTGCCGCCTCGACAAGCTACCAGGCCTGGAATCTCTGGCTCCTGGGTTTCCCCGACCAGGCAGCGCGGAGAATCGAGGACAGCTTGAGGGTCGCCCGCGAGGTGAACCACGCGAACACGACCGGGCTGGTCCTCTGCTACGGCACCGGCCTCCCGCGCATGTGGGCGCGCCTGCCGGACCTGGTCGAAGGCAGCGCCCGCGAGGCGCTGCGCCTCGCCGAAGACAACGCGATGGCGCTTTGGCACGCCACCGCGCTGATTCAGCTCGGCTGGGCGCTGTCGCAACAGGGCAAGGCTCCGGGCCTGGACGAAATCGACACCGGTCTCCGCGCCCTCCGGCAGATGGGTGCCGGCCGGATGGAGATGTTCATCGTCGGCATCGCCGCCGAGGCCTATGCCCGCAACGGCCGACATGAAGAAGCCTGGGCCACCCTCGACCGGGCCTCCGGCGTGTTCGCCGGCACCCGGGATCAGGCGCTTGCCGCCGATCTCCACCGCGTCCGCGCCGGCCTGGCGCTGCGCGCACCCGTCAAGGACCGCGCCGCCGCGGAGGCCGATCTTCGGCGTGCCTTGGAGATCGCGCGAGGCCAGGAGGCGTTGTCGCTCGAACTGCGCGCCGCGCATGACCTTGCGGCCGTGCTGGCCGAATGCGGTGAGCGGAGGCAAGCCGTCGACCTCCTTGCGCCGGTCTACGGCCGCTTCACCGAAGGCTTCACCACGCCCGATCTCACGGACGCCCGCGCTCTGCTGGATGCGCTGACTGCGTGAAGCAAGGGTCACGGCCGCGGCAGGTTTGACGTCTGGTTTGCGCCACTATCGGCCGTTGCGAATTTGGTCGTATCATTTTTAGGTTTTAAGGTCGGACGATTATTAGGTTTTGGCACTGACGAATAGAATGACTCGCTTTCAGAGTCGAAACAGATCTAGGGCGCATAGTCGGTTCAAGAGGCGAAACGATCGTGCGAGTAATAGTTGGAAACGGCGGGAAGATATGGACAGCGTTTCCGATAAAGTGACGTTTGCCTTTGAGCACCTAAAGAGTGATGTCGATCAGCCCGAAGAGGGCTGGGAACTCCTCCTGCGGATCACGGCTGACTTCTCGGTACTGATTAATGGTCGCATGTTTTATTCTGAGGTGGCATTTCCTGTCGTCGAGTTTGCGGCGCGCGCGGCATTGTGGCTCAAGGATGGCGGTGATCTGAGCTACGAATCGATGGACTCACAAGAGAAGCCGTTGCTTACTTTCTTTCGTGGTGGAGACGGCAAGTTTAGGCCTTATTCGCCTCATCAAGAGTTCCAAATGGCCGACTACATCGATGAGAATGCCTTACGGCAGGCGATAGTCGAGTTCCGCGCGCGATTATGTCGAGAGGCTATGACCGCACTCGATCTTAATGTCACTCCAGTCATTGGTGAACTGGGATAGGATTTCGAAGGGCATCGGCTATGTGAACACGGCACGCATCCACCGCCGGAGCAGGTCATGGGCTGGAAAAGGTGATCAAGGCGGTGCACCAGGCGGGCGGATCGTCCTGCAGATATTTCACGTGGGCTGGGTGTCTTACGAGGCGCCGCGTGCATCAATGGCATGTCAGACAGCAACCCGCGTGCGACCTTCGGCTATGCGACGACGAGGCAGAGCGCGGTCAGCTCTTTATTGCTGAATTGAAGCAACGGAAAGATGAGTCTCAATGTCCGCTCCGCGCCAGGAGCGGTCCCGGTTCGGTATTCGGAAGCATTACATTGCCGCTCGCCTGCAGCTTCTCCCTCTTCCGAGGCCGACCCTCCTACCTGATCTTGCCGCGCCCAGCGATCTTCCACACGGCTTCGATCCGCCCGCGCCGGACGGCCACAAGCTCGTCATGGAGATTGACCGTCGTGTCCGAATTGCCGACCACGAGCTCCAGGTGATCGCCCGTTCCGGGCGCCGCGCTGGGTTCCCGCAACTCGATCGTGGTGTGCTCAGCGGATACGCGGATAGTGCGCACCTCGGGGAGTCCCGTCGGGACAGGCGGAGCGCCGTCGCGGCATCTTCCACTTTCCGGTCCCATGCAAGCAGGCCTCGATCTCCGCGGCGCACACCGAGCTCGACGTCGAGCGCTTCCTCGAGGCGACGCGGGATGTCCTTGCGGAAATGTGAGAATCGAAAGTCTCATTGATCGCCGGGACGGCTGATAACTCGAGCGGTCCTGGCGACTGGAAAGTTCTCATAGCCCAGATGATCACCGTGGCTTGTAGGCGGTGACCTTGATTTCCACGCGGCAATCAAACATGAAGTCGATGCGAAATATCGACCGCGTGGGCTGGTTCTTCTTGAAGAATTCGCCGTAGGCCTTGTTCATCTCGTGGAAGTCGCGCGGGTCGCGCAGCCAGACCGAGGCATCGACCACGTCTTCGAGCGTGCAGCCGGCAAGCTTCAGCGCCTTTTCGAGATTGCGGAGCGCGCTGCGCGTCTCGTCGCCGACAGTGCGCGGCGGCAAGGTGTTGCCGTCGCTGACGACCAGGCCGCGCGCATCGTATTTGACCAGAGCCGGGTCGAATTCATGATCGCCCTGAGCCGAGGTGAAGACATAGTCGCCGGCGCGCATCGCGAGTGAGATCGGAAATCCGGGCTCGCTGCCATAGCCCTGGATCGGCGGCCGCTTGCGCCGTGCCGGCTCCTTCCTCGCGGCCTTCCTGGTGATCTTCTTCGCCTTCTTCACGCTGCGCGCCATGTTTTCCCCCTAGTGATCCCGCAGGGCGAAGCCGCCCATGTCGATATCGGTCTGTTGCCCTGCCACCATCGCCGCCACCACCTGCCCCGAGCCGCAGCCCATGGTCCAGCCGAGATGGCCGTGACCAGCGGCGATGAAGAGATTGGGGATCGGCGAGCGGTCAAGGATCGGCGTCCCGGTCGGCGTCACCGGACGAACGCCGGCCCAATACTTCGCCGTTTTGGGGTCGAGGCACTTGGCGAATTCCGGGAATACGCTGATGACGTTGTTGCAGATCGCCTGGCAGCGCGTCGGGCTCGGCGTCGTGTCATAGCGCGCGACCTCGGCCGAGCCGGACACGCGCAGCCGGTCACCGAGCGGCACCAGGCCAAAGATCCGCGCATCGTCGGCGATCGGCAGTTGCGGTCGCCCGGGCCAAGCGTCGCCCGGCACGGTGATGGTGACACCTTTGACCGGATAGATCGGCACCTTGATGCCGACGCCCTTCAGCAGCAGCGGGGTATAGCTGGCCAGCGCTGCGACGAAGTTGTCGGCGCGCACGGTGCCGTTGCCGGTCTGCACCGCGGCGATCCTACCGCCGCCATGCTCCAGCGCGAGGATGGTCGTCCCGAAATGGAATTTCACGCCGAGTTCGGCGCAACGCCTGGCGAGGCCGCTGGTGAATTTGTGGCAATCGCCTACCTCCTCGCGCGGGAAGTGAACGCCGCCGATCAGCGCCGTGTTGGCCGTCAGCGCCGGCTCGCGCTTGACGCAGGCATCGCGGTCGAGCAACTCGAAGACCAGGCCGCCGGTCGCCAGGAACTCCGCCGACTTCACGCAAGCGGCAAGCGCCGCGGGATCGGTGAAGACCTTCATCAACCCCGACGTTCTGACATCGTATTCGATACCGGTCTCGGCGCGGATCTGCTGCAGGATCTTGAGGCTGTGCAGCGCAATCTTCAGATTCGTGAGCGCATTCGCCCTGAACCGCTCCGGCGTGCAATTGGCCATGAACTTCAGGCCCCACCGCCACATATGCGGGATGGCGCCGTAGCGCAGCAGCAGCGGCGCATCCTCCTTGCCCAGCCATTTCAGGATCCTCGACGGCATGCCGGGCTGCGACCAGGGCTCGACCTCACTCGCATGGATGACGCCGCCATTGCCGAAGCTGGTCTCCATCGCGGCCGCCTGGCGCCGCTCGATCACCTCGACCTCATAGCCGGCCTTGGCGAGAAAATACG
>DATKNM010000187.1:0-3100 GCA_035541335.1 Binatia bacterium | reverse complement strand
CCCTCCAGCATGGCGTAGGTCTTGCCGACCCCCGGCGCCATGCCGAGGTAGATCTTGAGCCGGCCGCGCCCGGCGTGGCCGGCTTCCCGGAGCAAGGCTTCGGGCTCGGGGCGGATGGGTTCGTCGGCGATGGTCATCGGCACATTCTAGACGCTTTGGCGAGGCGCCGCCGCACCCGCCCTGAAGCGACGCGACCCATCATGGCGCGACCCCATCATATTGCGCTTTGGGAGGATGCAACGACCGGGCACCGGCATTCGTTGTCTTCAGGAATATCTGCGCATGTGACTTCCGGAGCATACGACGATGAAAAACCACTTCTCGCAAGAACATCCGGTCGAATACCTCATCCTGACCGACCCTAAGGCGGACGGACCCGTGATCGGCACCTATGACGGGCATCCCATTGCCGCCGCGGTCCGGGACTGCTTTGGCCGGCGATTCACCTATGCCGGCATCGCTGTGCGGCTCAGCAGCGGGCGCTATGACGTGACGGCGCTTGCACCCGGCGAGTGGTTCGTCCAACCCGGCCTAGTCTATCGCATCGAGGCGCCCGAGCCCGAGGGCCTGTTCCAGCGATTGCGCAAGTTGCCCCCGACCCGCCACTGAGCATCGTCGTGCATCCCCTCACACTCCGATGCACGGAGATCGCCGATTCGCTACCACTTTTAACCAATCCTTCAAGGCTTTGCCGCACCGTGCCGGAACGAGGCCAGCCGGCGGTGCCGGGGATGCGTGGGCGTTTCTTCTTATCCAGAACGCATTCCGGAGATTTCCTGCAGCCTTGCCGCGCCGATCGGTCCTGCCGACCGAGTTCCGGGGCGGAAACAGGAATGCGAGGATATGCAGGTCGCCATCGCCCTCATCATAGGCCTATTGGCCGGTGCTCTCGGCCACTGGGCGATCCAGCGCGCCGCCCGCAACCGTGTCGCACCGATGCGGCAGAACGCGCTGGTGGGCCTCGTGCTGGATTCGGTCGATGCCGCGGTCACGGTCTATGACCGCCACGGCCGCCTGATCCGCGCCAACCGCTGCGCCCAGCAGCTTTCCGGCTACACCGAAGACGAGCTCGCCCGGCCCGAGATCATGGCGCAGGTCATCCCGCCGGAGGACTATCCCACCGTCAGCAGCTTCCTGAAGAAGCCGCGGCTGGCCGACTTTCCGCGGCCGAACGTCAACCACTGGGTCAGCAAGGACGGCCAGCGCCGGCTGATGCGATGGTCGAACGTCGCGCTCGACGACGGCAACGGCGAGGTGCTGCTGGTGGTCTGCATCGGCTTCGACATCACCGACCAGCGCCGCTTCGAGCAGGAGCTGATCGACGCGCGCAATCGCGCCCAGGAAGCGAACGTCGCGAAGTCGATGTTCCTCGCCAATATGAGCCACGAATTGCGGACGCCGCTGAACGCGATCATCGGCTTCTCGCAGATCATCCGCGACCGCACCATCGATGCCTCGGTGGAAAAGACCGCCGAATATGCCGGCGACATCCACGACAGCGCGGTGCTGCTGCTCGACCTCATCAGCGACATCCTCGACATGTCGAAGCTCGAGGCCAACAAGGCGGTGGCAGAGCCGGAGGACATCGACGTCGTCGCGCTGATCGCCGGCTGCATCAAGCTGGTGCGGCAGCGGGCGCAGGATTCCGGCATCAAGCTGATCCAGAGCATCGAGCCCAACCTGCCGCCGCTCCATGCCGACGAGCGCATGGTGAAGCAGGTGCTGCTGAACCTGCTCTCCAACGCCATCAAGTTCACGCCGGCCACCGGCACCGTGCTGGTCTCCGCCGCCGTCACCGCCGAGGGCGAGATGCAGATCAGCGTCGCCGACACCGGCATCGGCATTCCGGAAGCCGAGCTCCTCAACCTGTTCCGCCCGTTCCATCAGGCGCAGTCGCCGCGGGTGCAAAAGCCCCAGGGCACCGGCCTCGGCCTCGCCATCTCGAAGCGCCTGATCGAGCTCCACGACGGCCGGGTCTCGCTTGCCAGCGTCGAGGGCCGCGGAACCACCGTCACGGTCACCATGCCGCGGGAGCGTTGCCGTCATCCGGTTGCCGGTCATGCGGTGCAGGACAACGCGGCCGACGACCGCGCGGGTGCATTGCGGCGGACCGGAACCGGCGCCTGACCTAAGCCGAACGTCCGGAGCGGATGATCAGCGAGCGCTGTGCCAGCTCGGGATGATGCAACAGCCAGTCGGCGGCCCTGGACTGCGCCTCGACGAAGGCGGAGACCGGGCTGGCGCCGGCCTCGATATCCATTTCATGGGATCGGCAACTGCCCGGCGCTGCCGTCAGGCAGGCGACGAGAATGGCGGTATAGAGCAATCGACTCTCCTTTCGGGCGCGAGGGGCCATACGCCCTGCGGCGCCGGGGCCGGTACTCCTCCCTTCGAAGGAATTAGCCGCGGTCGCGTCAGGAGGTTCCGGTTGTTCGATCCGATTTGAGGGCGGCGCCGCCGCTCCGAATCTGCCGGCGTCGGCGCGCGCCGACCGGCCCGATCAGCCGACCGGCATGAACTTCAGGAACGGGACCCCGGGCAGGTCCGGCCGGACATCCGGCTCGACGGTTTCGATATGGATGCCGCTCATCCTGAGGTCGTCGATCGTCAGGTCGCCCCAGGTGAGGATATGGAAGCCCGCAGGTCCCGGTTGGGAGCGGGCGCGGAGCTTGCGTTCGAGCAGGCGGGCGAGATTGGTCCGGTGCAGCCTGAGGATCTCCAGGCACTTGGCGCTGTTCGGGGTCCAGGCCTTCAGGAAGTCGAAGGCGACTTCCTCGGAAACGTGCAGTTCGGTGGGCTGGCCGTCGATGGCGGCCTCGAAGCAATAGAAGCCCGGCTCATGGCTCTCCCAGGAGCGGCCGACGACGGCAACCCTGCGCGTTGTATCGGATGACATGACTCCCCCGGATCGGTCGGCAATTGGATATGGCAGCAACATTACAATCGCCAAACGCCCGCGGCTTTGACAGGCGTCAACCTGCCGCTACGCAATAGTCCGTAGTACGGTCACGCGCGTTTCGCGCGGTGAAACGACAGGCTGTGTGGGAGGATGGCGGGGAGGGTATCTGGCGCACCCGATACGATTCGAACGTACGACCTT
>DATKNM010000186.1:0-7792 GCA_035541335.1 Binatia bacterium | reverse complement strand
GGCAGCTGCTCGACATCGGCGTGGTGCGCGGCGACATCGCCGAGCTCGCGCAGGAAGTCGCGCGCAAGGCCGTCGCGAACTTCAACGTCGAATCCGAGGCGCCGAAGGCCGCCTGACCGTTACGGTCACAGCCCTCATCGCCTAGCCAGACTACCTCCCTGCACTGCGGCGGCCCCCTCCGGGGCCGCCGTTTTGTTTTCTGGCAGGCGTCAGCCGCCGGGCGGCAGGACGGTCCGATTGCGGACCGCGGTCCCGTCGAACAGCAGCACTTCGAGGGTCTCGATGCGCGCATCGACGACCCGGGCGGCGCCATTGGTGTCCCGCGCCACCGCTTCCGCGAGCACGCGCTCCTGGAAGCGGCCGAGCGTCAGATGGGCGTCAAAGGCAACGTCGGGAGCCCCCGCCAGGGCCCCGGAATTCAAGCGCCGGTGCAGCTCGGCCAGGCCCGGCGGGATCTGCTTCGGCATGAGGAACAGGTACCAGGCCGAGTTCTCGTAGTCGCGGGCGACCGTCGCCATGGTGAAGCGGAGCGCGAAGCCGGCAAAGGCGGCGGCATGGATGCGCGCCCAGCGCTGCGCCTCGCCCTCCAGCCCGTCATCGAGGCCGAAGACCATGGTGACATGCGGTCCGACCACGGCGGCGTTGGGATCGTAGCTGTTCCGCATCAGCGCCAGTGCCTCAGCATCGGCCGGCTGCAGGTTCAGCGGGGCGATGACGAAGACCGGCATCGGCTCAGCGCCTGCCCTTCCGAGCCGCGTGCTTCAGCACCAGCACCGACCAGTCGCCGAGCCGCAGGCGGAAGTCGAGATCCAGGCCGAGGGCACGGTGCGCCGCCAGCACGTCCTTCTCCTGGGTCCGCAGCAGGCCGGAAAGCACCGCCCGGCCGTTGCGCGCCAGGTTGCGTTTCAGGTCCGGCGCCAGGGCGATCAGCGGATTGGCCAGGATGTTTGCGGTGATGAGGTCGAAGGGCGCCCGGTCGCGGATGGTCTTCGCCCGATAGCCGTCGGAGGAGACGATCCTGACCTGTTTCTTCAGGCCGTTGATCCCGGCGTTCTCGCGTGCGACCCGAACCGCATCCCGGTCGTTGTCGCCGGCGAGCACCGGCTGGCCGAACAGATGCCAGGCGGCGAAAGCGAGGATCCCGGTGCCGGTGCCGACGTCGAGCGGCTTCCGGAACCGATGCGACTTCCTCAAGCGCAGCATCGCCTTCAGGCAGCCCATGGTGGTTTCATGGCGGCCGGTGCCGAAGGCCATGCCGGCGTCGATCTCCAGCGCGATGCCGCGCTTCGGGCGCTTGTCGCGGTCGTGCTCGCCGTGGATGAAGAACGGCCCGGCCTTGATCGGCTGCAGACCCTTCTGGCTTTCCGCCACCCAGTCGCGCTCCGGCACCGGCTCGATCGTGGCCGCGACGCCGAACGGCTTCAGCGCCGCGCGGACCTCCGCCGCCCGCGGCTTCGCCTCGGCGATGGTCTCGATCCGCCAGCCCCGGCCGTTGTCGGTCTCGAAGCTGGACAAAGCCGCGCCGAGCTCCTCCATGACGGTCTCGATGGCGAGGCGCCGCGTCTCGTCGGGCTTGGCGGCGAAGTCGATGCGGATCGACCAGAGGGGCGGCGTCATCTAGGCCGCGCGCTTCTCGAGGCCGCACCAACCGGCGATGAAGAGCGCGATGCTGCGCGTGACCTTGCGCAGCGAGTCGAGATTCACCCGCTCGTCGAAGCCGTGATAGTCCTCGGCGGCGGGGCCATAGACGAGCGCCGGGATCCCCGCATAGAGGCCGAAGAACCGCGCATCGGTGGTCGCGGTGATCGCGCGTCCCTCCAGCTCCTCGCCGAAAGCCGTGCGATGGCTCTCGGCCAGCACGGCGCGCGGTGCGTCGGCGCCCTCCAGGATATAGGGCTCGGCCTGGAAGCCGTGATAGACCACTTCCGGCGGATTGTTTGCGAGGAAGCCGTCGTTGCGCGCCGCCTCGCGCACCGTCGCCTCGACCGCGGCGCGCACGGATTGGAGCGACTGCCCGGGGTAGAACGAGATCCGCATGTCGAAGGTGCACCAAGCGGGCACCGACGAGGTCCAATCGCCGCCCTCGATCCGGCTCAGCACGAAATTGACCGGGTGCGGGTTGTCGGCCCAGATCTCGTGCTTCTCGGCGTTCCACTGCGCTTCGAGCTTGTGCAAGGCCGCAACGATCGGGAAGCAGGATTCGATCGCGTTGACGCCGCGGCCGGCATGACCGACATGGGTCGGTCTCCCCCGCACCTTCACCTGGAACCACATGACGCCGAGCTGGGCGATGTCGAGGCCGTTCTCCGCCGGCTCGGGGATCAGCGCCGCATCGGCGCGATAGCCGCGCTGCAGGCAGGCGAGCGCGCCGTTGCCGGTGCACTCCTCCTCGATGACCGACTGCAGATAGACCTCCGCCGCCGGGCGATAGCCGATGCGGTCGAGCGCATCGAAAGCGGCGAGGCCGGCGATCAGCCCCGCCTTCATGTCGCCGGCACCGCGGCCGTAGAGCCAGCCGTTCTCCACATGCGGCTGAAACGGCGGACGGGACCAGAGATCGAGCGGCCCGGTCGGCACCACGTCGATATGCCCGTTCAGGATCAGCGAGCGGCCCCCCGATCGTCCATGGGCATTCTGCGGGCGATGGGCGCCGACGACGTTGAAGGCGTTGTCATAGGAGACGGCGACCGGCGAGAAGCCGGGGAGATGCCGGATGTCCTCGACGTCGATCTGCCAGCGGTCGATTCCGAGGCCGCGGCGGCGATACTGCTCCGCCATGAAGTCCTGTGCCGTCGCTTCGGCGCCGCGCAGCGAGGGGAAGGCGGTCAGCTCGGCGGTCAGCTTCACCTGGTCGTCGAAGCCGGAATCGACCGCCGCGACAATGTCTCGAGACAAGATTTCGTCCATCCGAAGCCCCTGCTGCCTTGCCCCCGGCGGCCGATTTTGATCCAGTCAAAGCAGCCGAATGGAGGGTCCGATGGACGGTATCAGCACATTGAATCCGGGCAAAGGCAAGATGGCGGAAGCGGCCGAGTCCGTCCACGCGACACTCGGTCCGACGCCGCAGATCTGCTGGCCGCTGCTCTCGGCCCGGACCGGCACGGAGGTCTGGGTCAAGCACGAGAACCACCTGCCGACCGGCGCCTTCAAGGTCCGCGGCGGCATCGTTTATATGGCAAGGCTGCGGCAGTCCGAGCCGGCGGTGACGGGTGTCATCGCCGCCACCCGCGGCAATCACGGCCAGAGTGTCGCCTTCGGCGCGGCCCTGCATGGTTTGAAGGCGACCATCGTCGTCCCGGAAGGCAACAGCCGCTCCAAGAACGCCGCCATGAAGGCGTTCGGCGCCGAGCTGATCGAGCACGGCCACGATTTCCAGGCCGCGCTGGAGCACGCCCGCGACCTCGCCGCCGAGCGGAAGCTGCATTTCGTGCAGTCCTTCCATGCCTGGCTGATCGAGGGCGTCTCGACCTACGGCTACGAGCTGTTCTCGGCGCGATCCGACCTCGACACCGTCTATGTGCCGATCGGCCTCGGCTCCGGGATCTGCTCGGTGATCGCGGCCCGCGACGCCTTCGGCCTCAGGACCCGCGTCGTCGGCGTCGTCTCCGAAAACGCCGCGGCCTACGCACTCTCGTTCAAGGCCGGGAAGCCGGTCTCCACCAACAGCGCCGACACGATCGCCGACGGCATGGCCTGCCGCGTGCCGGTGGAGGACGCGGTCGCCATGATCAACAGGGGCGCCGATCGGATCGTCGAGGTCACCGAGGCGGAGATCCGGGGCGCGATGCGGATCTATTTCGAGGACACCCACAATGTCGCGGAGGGTGCGGGCGCGGCGCCGCTCGCCGCACTGCTCAAGGAGGGCGCCGCCCGGGCCGGGGCCAAGGCCGGGCTGATCCTCTCCGGCGGGAATGTCGATTCGCCGTTGTTCAGGAGCGTGCTGGGCTGACTACCAGCCGCCGCTCTTCAGCCACTCGCGGACATCGTCCAGCCGGTCGTTACCCCAGAACGGCTCGCCATCGGCGATGACGAAGGGCGAGCCGAAGATGCCGCGATCGACCGCCCTCTCGGTCTCCTCGCGGAGCCGCTCCTTGACGACCGGGTTGCCGATGCCTTCGAGCAGCTCCTTCGGATCGATGCCGATCTCCGCCCCGACCGCCGCCACCACTTCGCTCGGCGTGATGTTGCGCCCTTGCGCGAAGGCCGCGCGGTAGAGCGCCTTCGCGAGGTCGCGGGCGCGCCCGGCATCGCGGTCCTCCATCCAGTAATAGGCACGAGCCGCGGCGATGGTCGCCATCGGGAAGCCTTCCGGAAACACCATCGGCACCTTCAGCTTCCGGGCCGAGCGCTGCATGTCGCGGAGATGATAGGGACCACGCAGCGGCTGCGAGACCAGCGGGCTCTGGCCGGTGCTCTTGAACGCGACGCCCAGCAGATAGGGCCGCCACAGCACGTCGCGGCCGAACTCGGCGCCGATCGCGTCGATACGATAGGAGGCGAGATAGCCGTACGGCGACGAGAAGTCGAACCAGAACTCGATGGGTCCCGACTTCCCGTCCGCTACCATGGGATCTCCTCGCCGCTGTAGTTGAAGAAGCGGCCGCTGGCCTGGGGCCGGAGGCCGGCGATCACCTTGCGGATGCCGTCGGCGCTCTCTTCCGGCGTCAGCGTCGCCCCGGCGCCGCCCATGTCGGTCTTGACCCAGCCCGGAGAGATCACCGCGACGATGACGCCGCGCGCGCGAAGCTCGTTCGCCGCCGTCGCCATCGCCATGTTGAGCGCCGCCTTCGAGGTCCGATAGGCATAGGCGCCGCCGCCGGAGTTCCCGCCGATCGAGCCCATGCCGCTGGTGATCGAGGCGATCTTCTTCTGCTGCGACGCCGCGACGTGGTCGATGAAGGCTTCCACCATGTGCAACGGCGCGATCGTGTTGACGTGCAGGGTCTGCAGCCAGGATTTGGTGTCGGTCTGGCCGAGGCCCTCATAACCGGTCAGCATGCCGGCATTGTTCAGCAGCACGTCGATCGGCGTTCCGGCGAGCGCCTTCGCCACCGCCCGCAGCCGCTTCTCGTCAGTGACCTCCAGCGCCTCGATCCGAATGTCGCCCTTCAGCGCGCGCAATTCGTTCGCAGCCTTGGGATCGCGGCAGGTGGCGATCACCGACCATTTTTCGGCCGCATACTGCCGCGCGAGCTCGAGGCCGATGCCGCGATTCGCTCCGGTGATGAGGATCGTGGACACGGACGTCACTCCCCGATCGCCGCATGGACGCGGCCGTGCTCCGGCGCCTCCTGCGCCTCGACGACCGCGATCGCCGTCATGTTGACGATGCCGCGCACCGTCAGGGTCGGCGAGAGCACATGGGCGGGACGCCCGGCGCCGAGCAGGATCGGCCCGATCGTCGTGCCCTGCCCCAGGTTGCGCAGCAGGTTGAGGGCGATATTGGCGGCGTCGAGGTTCGGCATGATCAGCAGGTTGGCCTTGCCCTTCAGGCGCGAGCTCGGGAAGAGCCGGGCGCGGATGCCTTCATCGACCGCGCATTCGGCCCGCATCTCGCCTTCGACTTCGAGCTCGGGATCCCGCTGCAGCACCAGGCCCAAGGCGCGGCGCATCTTGCGGGCGGAGTCCGAGTTGTCGGTGCCGAAGTTGGAATGCGACAGCAGCGCCGCCTTGGGCACGATGCCGAAGCGCCGGATCACCGCGGCGGAGAGGATCGTCGTCTCGGCGATCTCGTGTTCGGTGGGATCGGGATTGGCCTCGGTATCGGCCAGGAAGAAGGTGCCGGTCGGCAGGATGATCGCGGTCATGGCCGCGAAGGCGCGGGTTCCCAAGGCCCGTCCCAGGATCGTGCTCACATGCTCGAGATGGCGATGGAAGCGGCCGACCGTGCCGCAGAGCAAGGCATCGGCCTCGCCGCGCCGGACCATCAGCGACGCGATCGCGGTCGGGCGCGTCCGGACGACGTCGCGCGCCACGTCCGGCGAGACGCCGCGCCGCTCTGTCAGGCTGTGATAGAGCGTCCAGTATTCCTTGTAGCGGGGATCGTCGTCGGGATCGACCAGGTCGAAGTCGCGGTCCTTCTGCAGCCTGAGACCCAGCCGCTCGATCCGCTTCTCGACGACCGCGGTGCGGCCGATCAGGATCGGCCGCGCCAGGCCCTCGTCGACCACGGTCTGCGCCGCGCCGAGCACCCGCTCCTCCTCGCCCTCGGCGTAGACCACGCGCTTCGGGTCGCGCCGGGCGCGGTCGAACAGCGGCTTCATCACCAGGCCGGAGCGGAACACGAACTGCTGCAGCCGCTCCTTATAGGCCGGCCAGTCGGTGATCGGCCTCGTCGCGACGCCGCTTTCCATCGCCGCCTTGGCGACGGCGGGGGCGATCTCCATGATGAGGCGCGGGTCGAACGGCCGCGGAATGAGGTACTCGGGACCGAACTGCAGGCTCTCGCCGCCATAGGCCGAGGCGGCGACGTCGGAGACCTCGGCGCGGGCGAGGCGCGCGATCGCCTTCACGCAGGCGATCTTCATCGCCTCGTTGATCGCGGTCGCACCCACGTCGAGCGCACCGCGGAAGATGTAGGGGAAGCAAAGGACGTTGTTCACCTGGTTCGGATAGTCCGACCGCCCGGTCGCGATCACCGCCTCGGGCCGCACCGCCTTCACCTCCTCCGGCATGATCTCCGGCGTCGGGTTGGCGAGGGCGAAGACGATCGGGCGCTCGGCCATTGAGGCAACCATCTCCGGCTTCAGCACGCCCGGCGCGGAGAGACCGAGGAAGATGTCGGCGCCCTTGATCGCATCGGCCAGGGTCCGCGCATTGGTCTTGCGGGCGTAGCGCGCCTTCCGCGGGTCCATCAGCTCCTTGCGGCCCTCATAGACCACGCCGACGATGTCGCTGACGACGATGTTCTCGATCGGGATGCCGAGGGCGACCAGCAGGTCGAGGCATGCGAGAGCGGCGGCCCCGGCGCCGGAGGTCACCACCTTCACGCGGTCCATCGGCTTGCCGACCACCTCGAGCCCGTTCATCAGCGCCGCGGCGACGATGATCGCCGTTCCATGCTGGTCGTCGTGCATCACCGGGATCTTCATCCGATCGCGCAGGCAGCGCTCGATCTCGAAGCATTCCGGCGCCTTCACGTCCTCCAGGTTGATGCCGCCGAAGCTCGGCTCCAGGCTGGCGACGATGTCGATGAACTTCTTGGGGTCGGTCTCATTGATCTCGAGGTCGAAGACGTCGATGTCGGCGAACTTCTTGAAAAGGACCGCCTTCCCCTCCATGACCGGCTTCGCGGCCAGCGGGCCGATCGCACCGAGGCCGAGCACGGCGGTGCCGTTGGTCACGACGGCGACCAGGTTGCCGCGGCTGGTGACCTCGGCAGCGGCGCCCGGGTCGGCGACGATCGCCTCGCAGGCGGCGGCGACGCCGGGCGAATAGGCCAGCGCCAGGTCGCGCTGGTTGGCGAGCGGCTTGGTGGCGACGATCGCCAGCTTTCCCGGGCGCGGCTGCCGGTGATATTCGAGCGCGGCCGCCTTCAGGCTGTCATCCGCCATGCCGTCCCTGACCCCGTTTCTTGGAGGATTTCGTGTCGGTGGAGGGCGATTATAGCGGACGAACCCGCGCGCGCTACTGCGGCGGGTTCATCTGTCCGTATACGAGATTTGCACCGAATGGATTGGTGGGCTGGATTGGTGCGGTCGAGAAGACTCGAACTTCCACGGGTTGCCCCACAGCGACCTCAACGCTGCGCGTCTACCAGTTCCGCCACGACCGCAGCGGCAGCTTGAGGCGC
>DATKNM010000185.1:0-14156 GCA_035541335.1 Binatia bacterium | reverse complement strand
TCTCCACCTCGGAGCTTATCCGCTTCTTCGACTGGCTGAAGGGCAATGGCTGGACCCCGATCTCGCTCGACGACCTCGATGCGGCGCGGCGCGGCGCACGACCGCTGCCGCCGAAGGCGATCCTGCTCACCTTCGACGACGCCTACCAGAGCTTCTACACCCAGGTCTATCCGCTGCTGCTTGCCTATCGCTACCCGGCCATGGTGGCGCTGGTCGGCAGCTGGATGGCGGGCGCGCCGGGCAGCCTGGTGGAATACGGCGACCGGCAGGTGCCGCGCGAGACCTTCCTCAGCTGGGCGGAGCTCCGCGAGATGTCTGCCTCGGGGCTGGTCGAGGTCGCGTCGCACAGCTTCGACCTGCATCAGGCGATACCGGGCAATCCCCAGGGCAACCTGCTGCCGGCGGGTTCCACCTGGGCCTATGACCCGAAGACCGGACGGTATGAAGACGACGATCAGTATCGCGCGCGAATCCGGCAGGACCTCGCGGCGGCGCGCGAACAGATCGCCCGGGAGCTCGGCCGGCCGCCGCGGGCGCTGGTCTGGCCGTTCGGGCGCTATACCGGCCCCGCGATCGCGGAAGCGCGCGCCGCAGGCTTCATCGACATCTTCACCCTCGCCCACGCGCCGGACTCACTCGATCGCCTCGACGAGATCGGCCGGCTCTATCCCGTCGCCGCCGACCAGCTCCGCGACATCGCGACCGAGCTGCGCTTCGAGCCGCCGAAGGCGGAGACGGTGCGCATCGCCTGCCTCGCGCTCGACGGGATCGCCCCCCAATCCGGGGCGGCGGCGCAGGATGAGGCGCTCGGAGCCATGGTCGCGGCGGTGCAGCGGATCGGCGCCAATGTTGTGGTGATCGACGCCGGGGTCGCCCTGCCGTCGCCGACGGCGCCGCTCAGGGCCGTCTATTTCCCGACGACGCTGCGGCCGGTTGCCGCCGACCTGCTCGGCCGCGCGGTCTGGCAGATGCGGACAAGGGCCGGGGTCGATGCGGTCTATCTGCGCCTGCCGCTCCGGGCGGCGCGCGCGGCGGTGGGCGAGGCCGCACTCGGAAGACTCTATGCCGACATGTACCGCTTTACCGCAGCCGACGGCCTCGTGCTCGACGCGGCGCCGGGCCTCGCCGCCGCGGGCGCGGACGGCGCCCCGTCCTCCTCCGCTCCGTGGGATCTGGCGGCACGGCGGCGAGTTTTCGATCCGGCATCCCTCTCCGGCGACGACAAGGATTCCTGGATCGCCTGGCAGGCCGCTTTCGCCATCGAGCCGCGACTGCGGTTGATGCTGATGGCGCCGACCGCCACACCAACGACACGTTGGCCGGCGCCGCTGGCCGATCTCCTGCTGCTGCCGCCGACCACGGATACCGGCGGTCTCGCCCGGGCATTGCGGTCGCGGCAATGGCTGCAGCCCGCCCAGTCGGGGCGCGTCGTTCTCACCTTGCCGGACAGCAGCATCCGCGCGATGACGGATGCCATGCGCGCCGCCCAGGCCGAGGGCGCCACCGCCTTCGCCTTCTGCCCGCCCGGCGATCGAATGCCGTTGCCCGATCTCGACGCAGCGGAGATCGCGCGCCTCTCCGCGACCTTCTCCGCCGCCAGCTTCCCCCTCACCCCGTGACCCGACCCCACCCGCCATGTCCGTGACCGACTGGATCCTGCTGGCCATTCCCGCCTTCTGCTTCGGCTATCCCTTCGTCATGGCCTGGTACTGGATGGCGGGCGGCCTGATGTTCCATTGGACCCGCGAACGCGGGCAGCCGCGGCTCGACCGGCCGCCGGAGCTGACGCATTGGCCGCCGATCTCGTTCCTGGTGCCCTGCTATAACGAATCGGTCAATGCCGAGGAGACCTTCGCGGCAGCCCTTGCCATCGACTACCCTGACTTCGAGGTGATCGCCATCAACGACGGCAGCCGCGACGACACCGGCCAGGTGCTGGAGGCGATCGCAGCCCGGCATCCGCGGATGCGCGTCGTGCATCTGGTGCAGAACCAGGGCAAGGCGACGGCGTTGACGGCGGGCGCGCTGCTCGCCCGGCACGAGATCCTGGTCTGCATCGACGGCGATGCGCTGGTCGATCCGCATTGCCTGCGCTGGATCGCCCGCGCCTTCCAGTTCCCGGAGCTGGGCGCGTTGACCGGCAATCCCAGGATCCGCAACCGCACCACCATCCTCGGCCAGCTCCAGGTCGGCGAGTTCTCGGCGACGCTCGGCCTCATCAAGCGCGCGCAGGCGACCTACGGCCGGCTCTTCACCATCTCCGGCGTCATGTGCGCATTCCGCAAGCGGGCGCTGGCGGAGGCCGGCTGGTGGTCGGCCCGCACCCTGACCGAGGACGTGGACGTGACCTGGCGGATCCAGATGGCGGGCTGGCGCGTCACCTATGTGCCGAATGCGGTCTGCTGGATCCTGATGCCGGAGACCATCCGCGGTCTCTGGCGCCAGCGCCTGCGCTGGGCCGAAGGCGGCGCCCAGATGATGCTCGACTTCTTCGGCCCGGTGATCCGCGGGCGCAGCCCGGCGATGATTCCGGTCTATCTCAATTTTGTCATCAGCGTGGTCTGGGCCTACACCATCCTGGCCTGCCTCGGCCTCGGCACCCTGCGCGCGCTCGGCGTCCCGATCGCGCCGGCGATCCCCGCCTTCAACATCATCCCCGAATGGTGGGGCCTCGTCCTGACGCTGACCTATCTGCTGCAGGCCTTCGTCAGCCAGCTCCTGGAACGGCGCTTCGAGCGGCAGATGCTGCGCTCGATGTTCTGGGCGATCTGGTATCCGATGGCCTTCTGGCTGCTGAGTGCCGCCACCACGGTGGCGGGCCTGCCCGGTGCGCTGCTGAAGCCGCGGAAGGAGCGCACCACCTGGGTCAGCCCGGATCGGGGACTGCGATGAAGGGCGCTGAGATAAAGGCTACGCACCGCAGCGAGACCGCCTGGCCGCCGCTGATCACCGACGCCGAGCAGCCGCGCTGGATGCGGTGGCGCGATCGGATCCTCACCATCGTGATGTGGCTGCTGTTCCTGGGGATGCTGATCCGGCAGTCCGTCGCCTTCTGGCGGCGCGTCACGGCATTCCTCGCCGCCGAGGCGGGGACGACGTGGGAGTTTCGCCTGCTGCCGTTTCTCGGCGTGGCCGCCGTCATGATCGTCTGGCTCAGCCTTTGGGCGGTTTTGACCTATCTGCGGGTGCATCGCGCCGGTCATCCGCCCCAGCCCACGCCACTCGGGATCGAAGACGAGGCCGAATGCCGCGGTATGACGGCGGCGGACCTCGCGACGGCGCGCGGCCTCAAGATCGCGGCGGTCGCGATCGACGCGGCGGGGCGATATCGCGTCGCACCGGGGGGCGAGGATCCCGCACAGCCGAGCTGAGGCGTCGTGCTCCGCGGCCCCGCGCCGCGTCAGGAGACCGTGACGGCGATGTGCGTATCGACCGCGATCTTGACCGCGTGGTCGGTGTAGATCGCGTAGCCGGCGAGGGTCGCGGTGTCGGCCGCACTCCAGCCGTCCGATGCGGCAAGATGCAGCGTGTCGCCGGTCTCGCCCTTGATGGTGAGGACGTTGTCCAGGGAAGCCACGCCGCCGACATTGGCGTCCTGGGCATGGATATCGAGCACGTCGGCGAGGTGCAATGTCATCGCGTTGCTCTGGCCGTTGGCGACGTCGATCACCTCGACATTGGCGATCTTGCCGCGATCCGAGGTCGCCGCATTGCCGTCGAGATCGCCGAAGTCGATCGCACCGGCGAAGTCGAGGTGCAGGGTGTCGGTGCCGGAACCGCCGTCAACATGCCGGAAAGTGTTGTCGGCGACGTGGATCTGGTCGTCGCCTTCGCCGCCCTGGAATACGTCGGCACCTCCGCCACCTGTGAGCACATCGTCGCCTTGCCCACCGGCAAACAGTTCCGCCGTCGCGTTTCCGGTTAAATTGTCGTCGGCGGATGTACCGAAATGCGACGTCTCTTCCCGATAATCACCGCCGAACACGACGTAGGCCGTGCCACGATAAGGCTGACCCGGTTCGGAAAACGACCAGTAGGCGCTCACCAGGAGATCGTCGAACCCGTCCCCGTTGACATCACCCGCCGAAGATACGTTCCATCCCGCCAAATCCCCTGGAGAGGCAGCAGCAATCTCGAAACCTGCCTTGCCGTCGAGATCGCCAAGATGGATGCTGGAAGCGAACCCCGAACCCGAGCCATAGATCAGGAAGGCTCCTCCACCACCGTCAAGTTGCGGCGTACCGACCAGAATGTCCGCGTATCCATCGCCATTGAAATCGCCGGCGGAAGACACGGACCTACCGGCCCACGACCCATGGCTCGGATCGGACGTTTGCAGCCCAATCAACTCGAAGCCGTTGCTGCCATTCAGCGTCCCGACGCCGAGATCGGAGAAGCTCCCAGCATGCCCCAATACAACGTAGACCGATCCTGACTCTTTGCCGTTGGAACTTGCGTTCGGATCGCCAACTGCCAAGTCGTCGTAGCCATCTCCATTGATATCACCAAGAGAGGTCACTGATGGGCTGGAATGCGATATTATGAATCCGGCACCGCCGCTCAGTGTCGACGCCACGACATCTTGAGCGAATACTCCCTCGTGGCCAAAGATGACATACGTCTGGCTGTACGTACTTACGATCACATCGGAGTATCCGTCGCCGTTGATGTCACCTGCAGAGGAGGCAGAGTTGACATTTGAGGCTGTGATGTTGAATCCATTCGTGCCGTTAGTGGGGATCGGTCCGTTCGTTCCAGAGCCGGCGTGACCGAAGACGACCGCTACACCAGTCCCCGAACTGACGATAATGTCATCATAACCATCACCATTGACATCGCCCGCTGCCGCGAGTGCGCGGTTCGCGGTCCCGACTCCGGTCAGCTCGAATCCCTGAGAACTCGTGATCCCAGTGAGGTCGATCGTTCCGTCGAGGCCGGGGCCGCCGTAAAGGAGATACGCCGATGAACTGCGAATCCCACCCATCAGGAAGTCATCGTATCCGTCGCCATTGAAATCGCCGACGCCAGAGACCTCGTGGACGCCCAGAGACGTCGTCCCCGTGATGGCGAGGCCACTGGATCCGGTCAGCGTACTCGCAGAGACTTCCGCCGGAATTCCGGCATCCTTGCCGAACATAATATAAGCGGGCCGTTGGTAGGCGCCGCCCACGAGCACATCGTCGAATCCGTCGCCGTTGAAGTCTCCCGCGGAAAAAGAACCGACAAAGCCGTCTACGGCCGTGTTGCTTTCAATCCTCAATCCGTTCTTTCCATCGAGCATATCCAGAAAGAACACTCCGCTTTCGACCTCGATCGCCGGGTTTACCAGCACGTCAGAACCGTGGGCGGAATACCGATCATAGATCTTGCCGTCGACGAATACGGTTCCGTTGGCCTCGAAGCCGGGAGCGAGATGGAGAACGTCGCCCTTGCTCCCGTCGAGAATCAGCTGCCCCGTCGGCGAGATCGCATCGAGCGCGCCCTTGGTCAACGAAACGACGTCGCTGCCGTTCAGCGACAAGTCGATGCGTTCGATATCCTGGATGCTCTTGCCGGCGTAATCCCCGAGAGCGAGATGGACCCCGGCCCCGACGACGCGAAGCGTGTTCGTGCCGGTCCCGCCTAGAATCTCCTGGAACGTCAGATCGCTGACGACGATGGTATCGTCACCTCCATCACCGTGAATGACGTCCTTGCCGCCGTTGCCCACCAGGATGTCGTTGCCGCCGGCACCGATGAGGATGTTAGCCTCGAAGTTTCCAGTGAGCGTGTTGTCCCCTGCATTGCCCGTTGCATTCAGCGCACCAACGTCGAGAAGAACGGCATTCTCGATCGCGCCACCGGCCAAGGTGCTCAGGTCGACCGATATCCCGCTGATGACGGTGTCTCCGGAGTCGGTATTGCCTTCCTCGTCTATCACATCGGCGGCGTTGTCGATGACGTAGGTGTCGTCGCCGGCACCGCCGTGCATCGTATCGTTGCCGTGTCCGCCGTCCAGATAGTCGTCGCCGCCGAGGCCGTTCAACGTGTCGTTTCCGTCGAGGCCGCGGATCTGATCGGCGCCATCCGTACCGGTCAGGGCATCATCCTTGGTGGTTCCCTTGATCGGATGGAATCCCATACCGGAGCCGTAGATTACCTCGACCGCGCCTGACGACTTTCCGTGCGGGTCGGCGAAGGCCGCACCGACGAGGAGATCATCGTAGCCATCGCCATTGATGTCGCCCGCGGTGGACACCGAGATCCCCGCGGCATCGCCCGGAAGGTCGCCATACACCCAGAAGCCCTGGTCGGCGTTCAAGTGGCCAAGATCGATACTCGGCGCGTATCCATCCAGCTGGCCGAATAGGATATAGGCCGCACCATAGAACTTGGAACCCGCATTCGGAGCGCCGATGATCAGATCGTCGATGCCATCGCCATTCACGTCTCCGGCCGACGAGACGGAGAAGCCGGTGTAGTCGACAGCTTGAAGTCCGTCGATCCGGAAGCCGTCGGTGCCATTCAATTCGCTCAGTCCCATGGTGGAGGAGAAGGTTCCACCATGCCCGAAGACGACATAGGCTGTGCCCGCATTGTTTCCTGCGGCGTCGGAATACGGCGTCGCCACGATGACGTCGGCGAAGCCGTCGCCGTTGATATCTCCAGCAGACGACACGGAGAAACCCGCGAGCTCGTATTGGGCACCTCCCAGCAGGCGGAATCCATTCGTGCCGTTGAGAGTCGACAAATCGACGCTCGACGAGAATCCGCCAGTGTGGCCGAACACCACATAGCCGGCACCCGCGTAGTCGCCCGGCGATCCCGCAAAGATCGACCCGACGAGCAGATCGTCGATCCCGTCGCCGTTGACGTCACCGGCCGACGACACGGACCAACCGGCATGGTCATAGGCCAGCGCGCCGGTCATCATGAAACCGTTGGAGCCGTTGAGCGTCGAAAGATCGACGTTGGACGTGAAGCTGCCGCCATGTCCGAAGACGACATAGGCACCGCCGGCATTGGCCCCCGCGGCATCGGAACCTTCGGCACTTATGATGATGTCGCCGTAGCCGTCGCCGTTGATGTCCCCGGCGGAATGGACCGACGCAGCCGCATAGTCGCCAGCCGCGGCGCCGCTCAGCTTGAATCCATCAACCCCGGTGAGAGCACCGAGATTGATGTTCGGGACGTAGCCTCCGGCATGGCCGAACACGACATAGGCGGCGCCGGAAACGGTGCCGTGCGGATCCGCGCCGAATGCACCGACGATCAGATCGTCATAGCCGTCCTTGTTGATATCACCGGCCGAAGCGACGCTGAACCCGGTGTCGTCACCCTTGGTTGCACCGGTTACTTTGAATCCGTTGTCGCCGTTGAGCGTCGACAACTGCAGCACTGGCGGCAGCCCGTCGGCATCGCCGAACACAACGTAAGCCGCTCCGACGCCCTTGCCTGCGCCTGGAGCACCGATGATGAAGTCGTCGTAGCCGTCGTTGTTGATGTCGCCCGCCGATGACACCGACCGACCGGCTTGGTCGCTCGCGGCAACGCCCTCGATCAGAGGCTCGGTGCTTAGATTGATCGTCTTGTCAGAGAACTTCGCGTGCTCGACATTGAGGAGGGCATCGGTGCCGTCGTCGCCGTCCGCCGTATTGAGGTCAGCGACAAAGGCCCGGCCCTCGCTGTAGACAATCTGGTAGTCCGACGACTTGCCGTGGAACACCACGGTGTCGTTACCCGCGCCGCCATCGATGGTGTCGCTTCCGGAACCGCCGGTGATCAGGTTGTCGAGGCTGTTGCCGACGACGGTCCAGTTCCCGTTGCCGGTGTAGACGTAGTTCTCGACATTGGCGACGGCCGTCTTGATATCCACGGAGGTGAAGACGGTGTCCGTGCCCTCCCCCACACCTTCCTTCACGACGTCTTTCACGTTGTCGACGACATAAGTGTCGTCGCCCTTGCCGCCAGCCAGCGTATCGGCGCCGGCGCCGCCGTCGAGTGTATTCTTGCCGTCATTGCCGATCAGTATATTGGCGGCGGCGTTGCCGGCCGCGCCGAGATCGCCGGTACCCTCCAGCGTCGCGTTCTCGATCTTGCCGCCGGCCAGGCTCCCCAGGTTGACGCTGAAGCTGGAGAGGACCGTGTCCCCGGTGTCCTTGTTGGTGCCCTCGTCGATAGTGACGGTGGCACTGTCGTAGACATAGGTGTCGTTGCCGGCGCCGCCCTGGAGGATGTCGGTGCCGCCACCGCCCTCCAGGGTGTCGGCGCCGGCGCCGCCGGCTATGATGTTGTTCCCGGCATTGCCGGTGATGTGGTTGGCGAGGGCATTGCCGGTGCCGTTGATGTTGCCGGTGCCTGTCAGGGTCAGGTTGTCGACGTTGGCGAAGGCGGCGATGCTGAAGTCGATCCCGCTGCGCACCTCGTCGATACCGCCGCCCGCAGCGTTGGTGGAACTCTCCACGATCTTGTCGCCGGCGGAATCGACGATGTAGACGTCGTTCCCCTTGCCGCCGACGAGGATGTCGTCGCCGGCGGCGCCGTCGAGGGTGTTGGCGCCCTCGTTGCCGGTGAGGACGTTGCTGAGGACGTTGCCGGTGGCGCCGATGTCGCCGGCACCCGCCACCAGCGTCACCTTCTCGAGTTCCGAACCGGCAAAGGCCTTGTCATGGAGAAGATCGACCGTCACCGTGGTGAGAATGGTGTCGATACCGCCGCTGGCGGCCTCGACGATCGTGCCGCCGCTGCCGTCATAGACGTAGGTGTCGTTGCCGAGGCCGCCGTCGAGCGTGTCGCCCGCCCCGGCCACCAGCGTGTCGTTCCCGGCCCCGCCTTCCAGCGTGTCGTTGCCTTCGCCGCCGTCCAGCATGTCATTGCCGGCATTGCCGATGAGGGTGTCGTTGCCCTTGCCGCCGGCAAGATGGTCGGCGCCGGTGCCGCCGGTGAGGACGTTGTCGAGATCGTTGCCGGTGAAGCTCCAGGCCAGCTTCCCCGTATAGGTGTAGTTCTCGATCCCGGCGACTGTCGCCTTCAGCAGGAACGCCGCCTGCAGCGTATCGCCGCTGTCGCCGCCGGTCTCGCTGATCCGCGCGATCTCCGCCGTGGAATCGATGACATAGGTGTCGTTGCCGCTGCCCCCGGTCAGCCAGTCGGTCCCGGGGCCGCCGATGAGGGTGTCGTCGCCCTCGCCGCCGTCCAGGGTGTCCGCGCCGGCGCCGCCGGTGATGACGTTGTCGAGGTCGTTCCCGGTGAAGCTCCAGTTTCCCTTGCCGATGAAGATATAGTTCTCGACATTGTCGAACTGGGTTCCGACCGAGACCAGCGCGATCCGCGCCGTGTCCGTGCCCTCGGTCGGCTGCTCGACGATCGTGTCGCCGGCATTGGCGATCACATAGGTGTCGTTGCCGGCGCCGCCTTCCATCGTGTCGTTGCCGGCGCCGCCGCTGATGACATCATCGCCGGCAAAGCCGAGCAGATGGTCGTTGCCGCTGCCGCCGGTGATCGTGTCGTTGCCGGTCAGCATGGCGCCGAGCAGGCCCGACCAGTCATCCGCTTTGAGATCGGCCGTGTAGGTGGCGGCCGGGAGGCTGAGGCCGCTGATCTGGAGCCAGGCCTTGCCGCCGATCGCCTCGGTCCAGCCGGTGATGGTGCCGCCGTCGGGCAGAGTGTCGGCGTCGTAATGCAGGCCGGTGCCGGTGAAGGAATCGAACGAACCGCCGGCGTAGTTCAGCCGGTAGAGCGTCGTCGTGTGCGTGATGCCCAGCGCCGCAGCGGGATCCGGAAAGGCATCCAGCGTCATATCGGCGTTGGGAGTGGCCGGGACGCTGGTGAACTTCACGACTGCCATGATTCGTCCTCAAATGCCCCGGCGGTAAATACTCCAGCGGTCGATGTCGTCAGGAGACCGTGACGGCGATGTGGGTGTCGACCGCGATCTTGACCGCGTGGTCGGTGTAGATCGCGTAGCCGGCGAGGGTCGCGGTGTCGGCGGCACTCCAGCCGTCCGACTTCGAGAGATGCAGCGTGTCGCCGGTCTCGCCCTTGATGGTGAGGACGTTGTCCAGCGACGCGACACCGCCGACATTGGTGTCCTGCGCGTGGATGTCGAGCACGTCGGCGAGGTGCAATGTCATCGCATTGCTCTGGCCGTTGGTGGCGTCGATCACCTCGACATTGGCGATCTTGCCCCGATCAGAGGTGGCGGCATTGCCGTCAAGATTGCCGAAGTCGATCGTGCCGGCGAAGTCGAGGTGCAGGGTGTCGGTGCCGGAACCGCCGTCAACATGCGCGAACGTGCCGTCGGCAACGTGGATCTGGTCATCACCGGTGCCGGCCTGGATGAAGTCCTTGCCGCCGCCGGCGTTGATGACATCGGCGCCGTTGCCGGCGACGAAGCCCTCCGCCTTCGAATCACCGTCCAGCACATCGGCGCTTGAAGTGCCAAGATGCGTCACGGCACCGGTGAAGTTGCCGCCGAAGAAGACGAAGGTTGACCCGGCGTTGGGTTGCGAGTTGGGGTCGGACAGATAGGCTCCGAGAATGAGGTCAGAGAAGCCGTCGCCGTTGATGTCGCCTCCGGCGGAGACCGGCCAGCCGACATAATCGCCGTTCTTTGCCCCCTCGAGAGCGAACCCGTTGGTGCCGTCGAGCTGCGACAGATCGACGTCACCGAAGCCGCCTGCATGGCCATAGACCACATAGGCAGCACCCGTCGAATGTCCGCTCCCCGCATCGGTCGCGCCGATCAGAATATCCGCGTAGCCGTCGCCGTTGATGTCTCCGGCGGAGGAGACCGAGAGGCCGGCATAATCGCCGGTGTTGACGCCATGGATCTTGAAGCCTTGGGCCGTTGTCAGATTCGCAAGATCGACATCCGCGAGGTTGCCCGTCGGCGCGCCGAACAGGACATATGTATCGCCGGCACCGTAAGCGCTAGACTTGGTCGTAGCGCCAGAGCCAACCACGATGTCGCTGAAACCATCGCCGTTGATGTCGCCGGCCGATGCAACCGAAACACCGACGTGATCGTCGGCGGCAATGCCGGTGATCTTGAATCCCGTCTCGGATCCAAGATTGCCGAGATCGACGTTGCTGAACTGGCCTGCATGCCCGAACAGGATATAGGCTGTTCCCGACGCGGCGCTCCACGCGTTGTAGGAATTGTGGAAATGCGGCGCGCCAATGATGAGGTCGGCGAACCCGTCGCCGTTGATGTCGCCGGCCGAAGCGACCGAGCGGCCAGCAATGTCCCCGGCCTTCCCACCGTCGATGCGGTATCCGCTGTAGCCATCCAGATTCGAGAGATCGATATTGAACGCGCCGGAATGGCCGAAGATCACGAACGCAGATCCGGCCTGAGAATTGGAGAGCGAATCTGCCCCGACGATGAAGTCGTCATAGCCGTCACCGTTGAGATCGCCGGCCGCGGACACGCTTGATCCGAACTCGTCACCGGCCTTGCTTCCGTTGATGCGGACACCATCGCTGGCGCTCAAGTTCTCGAGATCGATGGTCGTATCGAATCCGCCAGCTTTGCCATAGATCAGGTAAACCGATCCGTTCGAGGAATGAAAGTCAGTCGTCGCCGCGTAGGCCCCGACAAGGAAGTCGTCGATACCGTCGCCGTTGACATCGCCGGCAGCGGAAACTTCTACACCGTATGGCAGGCTCGAGGTTTGCCCATAGGTATGACCGACGTGCGTCAGCTTGAAGCCGTCCGAACCTCCGAGGCTGCTGAGCTCGATCGTCTTGTCGAAGCCGCCAGCATGACCGTAGATGACATAGGCATCGCCGCTCGCATCTCTGCTGCCGACGATGACATCGTCAAAACCGTCACCATTGATGTCGCCTGCCGCGTGGACGCTGAAGGCGCTTTGTCCGTTATTGAGGTTTCCGTCAATCCGGAACCCGTTGGTTCCATCGAGATCGCCGAGCACCGGAACCGCCGCCAGGGACGCCGTCGTGTGCTCCTGGATCAGCACCGTCGAGGCGCCGCTGGTATAGACGTCGTAGGTGCCCTGCTGGCCGAATGGGTCGGTCTGGGTGCCGGTCAGCTTCCACGAATTGTCGAGGCTGACATGGTCGCCGGCATCGTCGCGGATGATCAGGGTATTGTCGCCCGCTGCACCGCCGGACATCGCGGCGACGCTGTTGGCATCGAGGGTCAGCGTGTTGGATGTGCCGCCGCTGATGTCGATGATCTCGACGTTCTTCAACGTCGTACCCAGCGTGCCGGTCAGGTCGATATTCGCCCCCAGAGAATCGAGATAGACCGCATCAAGGCCGGCTCCGCCATCGACGCCCTTGAAGCCCGCCTCCTGGATATGCAGCTGGTCGTCGCCGCTTTCGCCGTTGAGCGTATCGCCCTTGCCGCCCGTGATGTCGTCGTTGCCGCCGCCACCGGCGAGCAGATTGGCGCCCGAGTTGCCGACGATGGTGTTGTCGAGGCTGTTGCCATCGGTGAGGTCGATGTTGGCGGTGCCGGTCAGGATCACGTTCTCGACGTTGTAGATGCCGAGGGTATTGAGGCCGAAGCTGACCGAGGAGCGGATGGTGTCTATGCCGCCGGTCTCGAAGGTCTGACTGACGTAGTCGCCGGTCGAATCGAAGACGTAAGTGTCGTTGCCGTCGCCGCCCGCCATCCAGTCGTTGCCGGCGCCGCCGTCGATCCAGTCGTTTCCGCCGAATCCGTAGAGGGCGTTGTCCTGGTCGTTGCCGACGATCGTGTTGTCGAGGCCGTTGCCGTCGCCGGTCTTGGCGTTTCCGGTCAAGGTGAGGTTCTCGATGTTGTCGGCCAGCAACCAGTCCACCGAGGAGAATATGGTGTCCGTGCCCTCGCCGGCCTTCTCCACCACCCAGTCGGTACCATTGCCGATGAAGTAGGTGTCGTCGCCGGCCCCGCCGACCAGGGTATCGTTGCCTGCGCCGCCATCCAGCGTGTCGTTCCCGGAACCGCCGGTGATGACGTTGTCGAGGGCGTTGCCGGTGAACGTCCAGTCGGCGGTGCCGGTGAAGGTGTAGTTCTCGACGTTGTCGATGGTGGAGGTCAGCGCAATCGAGGACATCACGGTGTCGGTGCCGCCGCCGGGGGCTTCCGTCACGACGTCCTTGGCGTCATCGACCAGGTAGGTGTCGTTGCCGGCACCGCCGGTCATTGCGTCGGCACCGGTACCGCCATTGAGGATGTCGTTGCCGGCGCCGCCGTCGAGCGTATCGTCGCCGCCATTGCCCCTGAGCGTGTCGTCCCCGCCGAGGCCGGAGATATGGTCGTTGCCGGCGCCGCCGGTCAAGGTGTTCGGGCCCTCATCGCCGGTCAGCTTGAGATCGCCGGTGAGGCTCGCGGCGGTGAAGTCGGCGGCGGAGAGATCGATCTTCCCGGAGAGCTCGATCCCGAAGTCCGCAGCCTTGTCGCCGTTGGTGTCGCCCTCGACGATCGTCACATTGTGAACGGCATCATAGATGACGTGCAGCTCACCGGCCTGGCCGTCGAACGCGGAGCTGCCGACGAAGATGAACGCGTCATGGCCCACGACCTTTGCGTTGGCGTCGATCTTGGAGAGATCGATCTTGTCGATGCCCACCTCGAAATCGGCGATCAGGTCGCGATGGCCTGCGGTAGCACCGGTGTCTCCGGTCGCGAAGACGAAGGTGTCGGCGCCCTTGCCGCCGGTCAGCTTGTCGATACCGGCGCCGCCGGTGATCACGTTGGCGCCGTCATTGCCGATGAGGATGTTGGCGGCGGCGTTGCCGGTGAGGTCGAGGTCGGCGGTGCCTTCGAGGGTCGCGTTCTCGATCCTGCCGCCGGCGAGCGTCGCCAGGTTGACGGTGAAGTCCGAGAGAACGGTGTCGCCGGTGTCCTTGTTGGCGCCCTCGTCGATGGTGATGTTAGCGTTGTCGAGGATGTAGGTGTCGTTGCCGGCGCCGCCCTTAAGGGTGTCGGTGCCGCCGCCGCCTTCGAGCGTGTCGTTGCCGGCGCCGCCGTCGAGAATATTGTCGCCCGCATTGCCCACGATGTGGTTGGCGATCGAGTTGCCGGTGCCGTTGATGGCAGCATTGCCGGTCAGGGTCAGGTTGTCGACGTTGGCAAAGGCCGCGATGCTGAAGCTGACCGAGCTCCGGACTTCGTCCGCGCCGCCGCCGGCGGCGTTGGTGAAGCTCTCCACGATCTTGTCGCCGGC
>DATKNM010000184.1:0-4195 GCA_035541335.1 Binatia bacterium | reverse complement strand
GGCGGCGAAGGTGGCGTCGATGCTGGCATCGTCGGTCACGTCGCAGGGCAGGACGATTTTCGCACCGACGGACTGGGCCAGCGGCCGCACGCGCTTCTCCAGCGCCTCGCCCTGGAAGGTGAAGCCGAGCTCCGCGCCCTGGTCGGCGGCGGCCTTCGCAATGCCCCAGGCGATGGATCGGTCGTTGGCGACGCCCATGATGAGGCCGCGCTTGCCGGTCATCAGCCCACGCTTTTCCGTCATTCTGAAACCTTGGATCCGAGAGGGAGATTTGAGGTCGCGCGCATCCTACACGATTGACCGGACCGGTCAATCAAGCCGGGCCCCGCGAGAAGGCGAAAGACGCCATCCGATTCAGCAACTTAGCTCTTGGAGAATTTCTCCCGCACGTCCTGCTCGGCGGCGTGCGATTTGGCCCAGCGTTCGACCGCCTGCTCCAGCTCCGAATCCATCTGGCGCGGCAGCACGATCACGAAGCGCACGTACTGGTCGCCGCGCTGGCCGGTCTTGGGATTCGGGATCCCCTTGCCCTTCAAGCGGAGCTGCGTGCCGGTGTTGCTGTTCTTCGGCACTTTCAACGAGACGTTGCCGTCGATGGTCGGCACGGTGATGGTGCCGCCGAGCACGGCCTCGGCGAGCGAGATCGGGCATTCCAGCAGCACGTCGCTGCCCTGGCGCTCGAAATAGGGATGCGGCTTCACCGCGATCTCGACATAGGCATCGCCGTTGGGCGCGCCGCCCTGGCCGGGGAGGCCCTGGCCTTTCAAGCGCAGGCTCTGGCCATCGTCGGTCCCGGGCGGGACGGTGATGTCCAGGGTCTTGCCGTCGGAGAGGGTGAGGCGCTTCTTCGCCCCGCGCGCCGCCTCGAGGAAGGCGACGTCGGCCTTGTAGGTGACGTCGGCGCCGCGCATCTTGACGCCGGTCCGGCCGCCGCCGCGCCCGAAGTTGAAGAAGTCGCGGAAGAGGTCGTCGGCGAAGGAATCGTCGTCGATGCCGACATCGGCGGCGCGATAGTTGCGGCGCCCACCCATGCCGGCGCCCGCTCCGGCACCGCCGCCATAGCTGCGCTGGCTGCTGTTCCAACCGCCGAAGCCGCGGGGCTGGCCGTTCTCGTCGATCTCGCCGGCGTCGAACTTGCGCCGCTTGTCGACGTCGGACAGCAGGTCATAGGCGGCGGTCGCCTCCTTGAACTGCTGCTCCACCTTCTTGTTGCCCGGGTTGACGTCGGGATGCAGGCGCTTCGCCAGCTTGCGATACGCCTTCTTGATCTCGTCCGCCGTCGCCCCGGGCGCGACGCCGAGTGTCTTATAGGGGTCGGCCATAGCCTGACGGTCTCCTCCGGCGCCCAAATTAAGGGCTGCACCCGGTCGCTACAAGAGGGACGACCACAAGAGGTTGTGACCTCAAGCACAAGACACCAGATAGGGGCGGGGCGGGAAAGCTGGCAGGCCCGCGGGGTGGCGGCTATTCTCTCCCCGGATCCGCAGAACCGCTTTTCAGAGTCCGAAGATGACAGAGTCCCCCACCGCGTTCCCTGGCGTCGATTCCGCCGAGACCATCCACCCCTGGTCGGAGCCGTTCCGCCAGTTCGAGGCCTGGTTCGCCAAGGCCTCGGAATCCGAACCGGCGGATCCCAACGCCATGTCGCTGGCGACGGTGGGGCCGGACGGCATGCCGTCGGTCCGCATGGTCCTGTTGAAGGGCCATGACGAGCGGGGCTTCGTCTTCTACACCAACTACGAAAGCCGGAAGGGCCGGCAGATCCTCGGTAGCCGCAAGGCGGCGCTCTGCTTCCACTGGAAATCGCTGAAGCGTCAGGTGCGGGTGGAGGGCGAGGTCGAGACCGTCACCGACGCCGAGGCCGACGAATATTTCCACAGCCGGCCGAAGGCGAGCCAGATCGGCGCCTGGGCCTCGCAGCAGTCCCGGCCGCTCAAAGGCCGATTCGAGCTGGAGACCCGGGTGGCACAATTCACCGCCAAGTACGCGATCGGGCAGGTGCCGCGTCCGCCCTATTGGTCGGGCTTTCGCGTCCTGCCGCTCCGGATCGAGTTCTGGGAGGACCGGCCGTTCCGCCTGCACGACCGCCTGGTCTATTCCAAGGCGGAAGGCGGGCCGGGCTGGACCACGGAGAAGCTGTTCCCGTGACGCCGATCGACCCGCGCACCGCGAGATTGATGCGGGCGGCCGGGGTTGCCTCGGTTGCCGCCGCCTCGGTCCTGATCGCGATCAAGCTCTTCGCCTATCTTGAGACGAACTCGGTCAGCATGCTCTCGACGTTGTTCGATTCGGCGCTCGATCTCGGCGCCTCCTCGGTCAACCTGTTCGCGATCCGCCATGCCCTGACGCCGGCGGATTCCGAGCACCGGTTCGGCCACGGCAAGGCCGAGCCGCTGGCCGGGCTGGTGCAGGTCGCCTTCATCCTCGGCTCCTCGGTCCTGCTGCTGGTCGAGGTCGGGCAGCATTTCCTGCATCCCCAGGCGGTGGTGCGGCAGGACCTCGGCATCGCCGTCATGGTGGTCTCGATCGCGGTCACCCTGGCGCTGATCCTCTTTCAGCGCCATGTGGTGAAGCAGACGGAATCGCTGGCGGTGCATGCCGACGCCACGCACTACTTCAGCGACTTCCTGGTCAACATCAGCGTGATCGCCGCCCTCATTCTCTCCAGCTCCTTCGGCTGGTGGTGGATCGATCCGCTGTTCGGCCTGCTGGTCGCTCTCTTCATCGGCTACACGGCGCTCTCGATCGGCAAGGCCTCGCTCGACATGCTGATGGACCGGGAGATGGAGGACGCCGACCGCGACCGCATCAAGGAGATCGTGCGCGCCCATCCCGAGGTGGTGAACCTGCACGACCTCCGGACACGTGTCGCCGGCCAGCACCGCTTCATCCAGTTTCACCTGGAGCTGGCACCCGACATCCTGCTCAAGTCCGCGCACCGCATCTCCGACGACGTCGAGGAGCGGTTGATGAAAGCCTTCCCGGATGCCGAAGTGATCATCCACCAGGATCCCTACGGCATCGATGAGCCGCGCGCGCGGTTCGGATAACTCACAACTCTCAAGGACGCCATGCCGACTGAAAATCCAGGGGGCGAAGACAGAAAGACCGTCGTGCTGACCGGCGCCAGCCGCGGCATCGGCCATGCGACGGTGCAGCGCTTCAGCGCCGAGGGTTGGCGCATCGTCACCTGCTCTCGTGAGGCGGTGCCGGAGGAGTGCAAGCGCGATCCGAACTGGACCCATCACATCACGGTCGATCTCGGCAAGACCGCCGACATCGAACGCTTCGTCGAGGAGGCGAATGCGATCCTCGGTGATCGCCCGGTGCACGCCCTCGTGAACAACGCCGCGGTCAGCCCGAAGACCGCGTTCAAGGAACGCCTCGGCATCCTCAACGGCGATGTCGCCGCCTGGCGCGAGGTGTTCGAATTGAACTTCTTCGCACCACTGATTCTCTCCCGCGGCTTCGCAAAACCGCTGCACCGGGGCAAGGGAACGATCGTCAACATCACCTCGATCGCCGGCCACGCGATCCATCCCTTCGCCGGCTCGGCCTATTCGACCTCGAAGGCGGCGCTTTCGGCACTCACCCGGGAAATGGCGGTCGAGTTCGCGGCGCTCGGCGTCCGCGTCAACGCGGTCGCTCCGGGCGAGATCGAGACGGCGATGGTAGGCCCGGAATACGAGGCCTTGATCCCCCGCATCCCGATGGGCCGCATGGGCTCGCCGGAGGAAGTGGCCGGCGTGGTCTATCAGCTCTGCGGCTCGGATTTCTCTTACGTTACCGGGACGGAGATCTTCCTCACCGGTGGGCAGCATCTGTTTTAGACGCCGCGCAGCTTCCGGAACCAGTCCCTGCGGCTCTCGATCTCGCCGATCTCGTGGTCGAGCCAGGCGACCAGCAGGCCGCCATTGTCGGCGTGGTGCTGGCGGAGATCGATCAGGCGGGCGAGCTCGCGCTCGCAGGCCTCCTCCAGCATCTCGGCCTGGGCGCGCTGTTCCGAGGGAGCGAGCGTCTCGAAGAAGTGCAGCTTCAGGGCGATGATCAGCTTGTTGACCTCGCCCATGGGGCCGCGCAGGGTCGCGGTCATCAGGCGACGGAGCTCGTCGCGGCCGGCCGGGGTCAGCACCATGATCTGCTCGTCATGGGGCGTCTTGGGACTGCCCTTCGGGTCTCTCGTCTCGATCAGCCC
>DATKNM010000183.1:0-11080 GCA_035541335.1 Binatia bacterium | reverse complement strand
GCCCGGGCCGAAGCTGAAGGTGGTTTCCGCCAACGTCTGGTATCGCAACGACGACTACCGGGCCGCGGTCAACTATCTCACCATGGCGGATCCCGACGTGGTGTCGCTCCTGGAAGTGACGCCGCAATGGTTGAAGGCCCTGGAGCCGCTCTACGCCCGCTATCCCTACCGCATCGACTGCATGGACCGCATGCCGCCCTGCGAGACCATGCTGCTGTCGAAGCTGCCGATCTTGAAGAGCTATGCCGGGATGATCGACGGCCGCTCCCCCACCATCGTCTGGGTCGAGGTCGAGTTCCAGGGCCGGCCGCTCATCGTCGCCGCGACCCATCTCACCTGGCCGCTGCTGCCGGCCACCGACGATCGGGATGCCACCGCCGCCGGGATGCTGCAATCCCCGCCGATGATCGGCACGGCGCCGCTGCTGCAGAGCCAGCAGGCGGAGAACCTCGCGCAATACCTCGCCACCATCGGCGGCGAGGTCCATGGCGACATCGTGCTGATGGGCGATTTCAACGGCGTGCCCTGGGGCCGCACCCAGGCCGCGTTCCGCGCCGCGACCAGCCTCGACAATCGCGGTCCCGCGGTCCCGACTTGGCCGAGCTGGCAGCCGGAATGGGCGCGCCTGCCGATCGACCACGTCTTCGTCGGCGGAGACCTGGTCCGGCTGACTTTCGGCCACGGCAACTATATCAACTCCGACCACTTGCCCGTCGCGGCCGAGATCGGATGGAAGGCGCAGTGACGCGGGTCGTAGCGCGACCATGATGTCGCTCCTCCGCTTCCTGATCGACCTGTCATTGGCGGGCGTTGCGGCCGGGACCATCCTGCCGCTGCTCTGGCGCATCTTTCCGCGCGCGACCATGCTGGCGCCGATGGCGCCGCAATGGGCCGGCGCCGCGGCAGTTCTGGCTCTGCTGGCGCTCCTGGTCGGATTTCGCGCCGACGCTGCGGCCGCTGCGATGGTCCTGTGCTGGAACCTGGTCGTGATCTGGCGCTACGTCTCGCCGTTCTCGGCAAGGACTACCGCCGAAGCGCCCCCGGCTTTGAAGGTGATGGGCTTCAATGTCTGGATCGGCAATACCAGCTCCGGCGCGGTCTCGGATGTCCTCCGCGACAGCGGCGCCGATGTGATCGGCCTGGTGGAGACCACGCGGAACATGAAGGACGCGCTGGCAGGGCTGAAGGACGTCTATCCCTACAGCGTCGACTGCATGGACCTGGATCCGCTCTGCGAGATCATGCTGCTGTCCAAGCTGCCGATCGCCAATCCCTATGCCGGCACCATCGATGACCGATTCCCCTTCGTCGCCATGGGCGAGGTCACGGTCTCCGGTACGCCGGTTACCGTCGTCGTCACGCATCTCGTTTCGCCGCTGGCGGGGCCCCACCGGCCGCCCGGGCTCAGGGCCGCCAAATCGAATCCAAGGCCGCCGGATCTGCCGAAGACGCCGGCGATCCCGCAATCGAGACAGGCTGCCAATCTCGCCGCCTTCCTGCAGCGCCAGCCGGACGATCTCATCCTGATGGGCGATTTCAACAGTGCGGGCTGGAGCCCGGTCCTGGTGTCCTTCCGTGCCGCAACGGGGCTCGAGGCGCGCCGCCGCCTGCTGCCGACCTGGCCGAGCTGGGCCTGGCCGGTCCTGCGCCTGCCGATCGACCACGTCTTCACCCGCGGCCGGGCGAGCATCCTTTCGGTCGAAACCGGCCCCGCCGCCGGCTCGGACCATTTCCCGGTAATCGCGGAGATCGGACTGATGGCGCGGTAGCGCGAGCTTGCCCCGGTCCAGCCGTGCTCGCGCCACAATGGCAAGTCAATCTTCAAGGCCGCTGCTGGTTGGGGGAAACGACGTGCCGCAGAAATTCCGTCCCGCGGGCGCTTGGCGCCCTGGGTTGAACCGCGCAATTGGCCTGCTGCTTTGGACCGCGCTGATCCCGCTCATATTCGTGACGCTGGTGCCGAGCTTCGCCCGGCTCGAGGTGTTCGCGGAATCTCGTCGCGCATGGTTCGGCCTCACTGAGAACTTCTTCCCGGAATTTGCCCTGGCAGCCGCGGGTCTCGGCATCGCTTTCGTCCTGTTTCGCAGGCCGCGGGGCGCAGTTCTGTCTTGTCTGACGGTCGTGGCCTTTGGCGTGCCCGTCCTTTCCAGCTTGCATGCCGCGCCGGCCGAACCTTCCGATGTACCGACGCTGAAAGTGATGACCTTCAATCTCTGGGTCCTCAATGGCGAGACCGACCGATTCATTGCCTACCTCCGCGAGGAGAAGCCGGACATCGTGTTTCTCGAAGAGACCACCGAGGCGCATAAGCGCGCCATTGCGACCCTTGCCGATCTCTATCCGACCCAGGTCACCTGCCATACCGGCATTGTCCCATGCGAGACCATGCTACTGTCGCGTTTTCCGATGCATGCTCAGAAAGCGGGCCCGATCGCCGGCGCGCTGCCGTCGACGGCGATGGCGGAGCTCGACATCGGTGGTCGTCGCCTGACCGCGGTTGCGGTGCATCTGGCCTGGCCCTTCCCGATGGGCGGCCGCGACGCCCAGCGCGAACAGGCGCTACATTTCGCCCGGGCGCTGGATGATATCATGGGTCCGCTTCTGATCGGTGGCGACTTCAACGGGGGCAGTTGGATCCGCAACCAGAGGGACGTTCGCGGCCTCGCGCGTCTAACCGGCGAGCCCGGAATTCATCCAAGCTGGCCAGCGATCCCGATCGCCGGGTTGGCGGTTCCGGAACTGCTACGCCTGCCGATCGACCATGTCCTGACGCGTGACGGACCCGTGGTCATTTCCGCAGCTGCGGGACCCGAGCTGGGATCGGATCACCTGCCCATTCTTGCCACCGTGGCCTGGCCCGTCGAGAACTAGACTAGCGCCTACTGCGCGACACTCGCCGTGATCGAGTTGATCACCTCCGACGCCTTCTGGAACTGGGCGTCGCGGTCGACGATGCCGTGGCGCTCGGCGATGTAGTGGAAGTCGGTGTATTCGGTCCAGACCTGGCCGCTCGCATCCTGAAAGACAAGCAGCCGTACCGGCCAGTCGATGCCGGATTGGGGATTCGAGGTGATGAATTGCGTGCCGAGCGCCGGATTGCCGAACACCAGCAGGGTCGACGGCTTGGCATCGATTCCGGCCGCCTTCGCCAGCCTCGCCTCATCGATCTCGTCGAAGAACATCAGGCCCTTCGTCGCGATGTCCTGCTTCAGCCGCGCCACGGTCTCGTCCATGCCATAGGCGCTCTTGCCGGTGACGATGCCGTTGCCCATGGCAAGGGCCTGCGGCCCGGCGTCCGGTGCGGGCGTGGAAGCCGCGCAGCCGGCAAGGCCGAGCAGAAGGGCGGAACCGACGATCATCAGGCGCGGAAACATGGCTCTATCCTGTCGCTGGAGGCCGGACCCATCGTCCGGCGGATCGAGGGCATGATGACGGAGCGGTCCGCACGGAGGAAATGCCGAACGCCTATCGTGTCGATGCCCACGGCTACAGGGTTCGCGGCCTCGGGCGTCTTACCATTGCGCCCGCCGCAATCCCCCGTCCCGCCGAAAACCGCCTCCCAGGCTTGCGGGATGCGGCCCCCGCCTCTAGTCTCCGGCACGCATCATTGGAGAGATAGAGGCCTATGTCCGACGACCGCATCTATGCCCAAGCCGCGCGTGCCTGGCCGTTCGAGGAAGCGAGGAAGCTCGTCGAACGCTACAAGTCGGGCGCGCCGACGAAGGGCTATGTGCTGTTCGAGACGGGCTACGGCCCCTCCGGCCTGCCGCATATCGGCACGTTCGGCGAGGTGGTGCGGACGACCATGGTGCGCCAGGCCTTCCAGCGCCTCTCCGGCATCCCGACCCGGCTCTTCGCCTTCTCCGACGACATGGACGGCCTCAGGAAGGTGCCGACCAACGTCCCCAACCAGGAGATGCTGGCGAAGTATATCGGCATCCCGCTGACCAAGGTGCCGGACCCGTTCGGCAAGTATGAGAGCTTCGGGCATCACAACAACGCGATGCTGCGCGGCTTCCTCGACGGCTTCGGCTTCGAGTACGAGTTCCAATCCTCCACCGACTGGTACCTCTCCGGCCGGTTCGACGAAGGCCTGCTCGCCGTGCTCCGGAACTACGACGCGATCCAGGAGATCATGTTGAAGAGTCTCCGCGAGGAGCGCCAGCAGACCTACTCGCCGTTCCTCCCGGTTTCGCAGAAGTCGGGCCGGGTCCTGATGACCAAGGTGGTGAAGACCGACCCGGACGCCGGCACCATCGTCTATGAGGAAGAGGACGGCAGCCTCGTGGAGACGCCGGTCACCGGCGGCCGCTGCAAGTTGCAGTGGAAGCCGGACTGGGGCATGCGCTGGCGCGTGCTCGGCGTCGATTACGAGATGTCGGGCAAGGATCTCATCCCCTCGGTCGACCTCGCCGGCAAGATCTGCCGCGTGCTGGGCGCGCCGCCGCCGGAAGGCTTCAACTACGAGCTCGTCCTCGACGACAAGGGCCAGAAGATTTCGAAATCCAAGGGCAACGGGCTCTCGGTCGAGGAATGGCTGACCTATGCGCCGCCGGAGAGCCTGGCACTCTTCATGTACCAGAAGCCGCGAGCGGCGAAGCGGCTCTATTTCGACGTGATCCCGCGCGCGGTCGACGACTACCTCGCCTTCATCGAGAAGTTCCCGGCGGAGACGGCGGCGCAGCGCCTGGAGAATCCGGTCTGGCACATCCACAACGGCCAGCCGCCGGAAGTGGGTGTCACCCTCTCCTACGGCATCCTCCTCAACCTCGCCTCGGTCTGCAATGCGGAGGCCAAGGAGACGCTCTGGGGCTTCATCAGCCGCTACCTGCCGGAAGCGACGCCGGCGACGGCGCCCTTCCTCGACCGGCTGGTGGGCTACGCGATCAACTACTACCGCGACCATGTGAAGCCGAAGAAGCGCTACCGGGCGCCGGATGCGACCGAGCGCGCGGCCCTGGACGAGTTGCTGCGCTATCTCGAAACCGCGCCCAAGGATGCCTCGGCCGAAGACCTGCAGAACGAGGTCTATGAGATCGGCAAGCGGCATCCCTTCCCGGAGCTCAAAGCCTGGTTCAAGGCGCTCTACGAGGTGCTGCTCGGCCAGGACCAGGGCCCGCGCATGGGATCGTTCATCGCCCTCTACGGCCGCGAGGAGACGGCCGACCTCATCCGCAAGGTGCTGAAGGGCGAGAGCCTCAGCGCCGCCTGAGCCGTCACTGCTGCAGCTTCGGCTGGCAGCCGGAGTTGATGCGGTCCAGGAGCTGGCGGGTGGCGGCGCTCTCCTGCTCGGTGCCGAGCTTCAGGATTTCGTCGGGCGCGATGTTGCCCTCGATCGCATCGGCGATGCAGCCGCAATAGGCGCCGAGCTTCGCCTCGGTGGCGTCGTCCATGACGAGATCGCCGCCGCCGTTGGCGCGCCGCGCCGCCTTCATGCAGCCGTTGCGGAATTCCTGCATGGCGGTCGTCTTCGGCACTGAAGACGGCGGGCCGTAGTAGAGGAGATAGGCCGCACCCAGGATCAGGACCAGGACCGACAGGGCCAGCGATGACTGGCGGCGCGTGATGGTCGGGATGGGGAAGCGCTTCGACATGAGGTGCCTGGATTCGGAACAGGCCCCATCATAGGTGTCCTGTCCGCCCCCGGGAACCCGCGCCCTTGCCTTTTCCCGCCGCCTGACCCAACGTGGCGCCGGTTTTCCATCGGAACCATCCCGGAATCACCGAAAGTCGCTTCATGGCCAACGCCGCCAATGCCGATTTCCCGACCCTGCTCGAAGCCGCCGTCAAGTCCGCACAGAAGGCCGGCGCCGATGCCGCCGACGCCATCATCTGGCGCAGCATCAGCCTCTCGGTCGGCGAGCGCCTGGGCAAGCTGGAGAAGCTGCAGCGCTCGGAGAGCCAGGACCTCGGCCTCCGCGTCTTCATCGGCAAGCGGCAAGCGATCGTCTCCACCAGCGATTTCGGCAAGGCGGCATTGGAAGAGCTCGCCGGCCGCGCCGTCGCCATGGCGCGGGTGGTGCCGGAGGACCCCTATTGCGGCCTCGCCGATCCCGCGGAGATCACCAAGAACCCGCCGCGGCTCGACATCCTCGATGAGACCGAGCCGAGCGAAGCACAACTCACCGAAATGGTGCGCGAGGCGGAGGCGGTGGCGCGCGCCGTCCCCGGCGTCACCAATTCCGAAGGCGCCGAGGCCGGCTGGGGCCGCAGCGAGATCGCGATGCTGACCTCGACCGGCTTCTTCGGCCGCTATGGCCAGAGCCATTCCGGCTTGAGCGTCGCCGTGCTCGCCGGCGAGGGCACCGGGATGGAGCGCGACTACGACTACTCGTCCGCGGTCTATTTCGCCGACCTCGAAAGCGCCGCGAAGCTCGGCAAGAATGCCGGCGAGCGCGCGGTCCGGCGCCTCAATCCGCGCAAGGTCGCGACCAAGAAGGTGCCGATCCTGTTCGACCCCAGGGTCTCGAGCTCGATGATCGGGCACCTGCTTGGCGCCATCAACGGCAGCTCGATCGCCCGCGGCACCAGCTTCTTGAAGACCAGGATGAACGAGCAGGTCTTCGCCGCCGGGATCGAGATCGTCGAGGACCCGCATCGCGCCCGCGGCCTCCGCTCCCGTCCCTTCGACGGCGAGGGCCTCGCCACCGGCCGGCGTGCGCTGGTCGAGGACGGCGTGCTGAAGACCTGGCTGCTCGACTGTCGCTCGGCCCGGCAATTGGGGCTGAAGTCCACCGGGAACGCGACCCGCGGCACCTCCTCGCCGCCCTCGCCCGGCGCCAGCAACGTCCATATGGCGAAGGGCAAGGTCAGCCGCGCGGCGCTGCTGAAGGACGTGCAGCGCGGCTTCTACGTCACCGAGATGATGGGCTCTGCGGTCAACGGCGTCACCGGCGATTACAGCCGGGGCGCCGCCGGCTTCTGGATCGAGAATGGCGAGATGACCTTCCCGGTCTCCGAGGTCACCATCGCCGGCAACCTCAATGACATGTTCAAGGCGATCACCGTCGCCGACGATCTCGAGTTCCGCTACGGGATCGACGCACCGACCCTCCGCATCGACGGCATGACCCTCGCCGGGGCCTAAGCGAACCCGCCTGCCCACCGATCGTGACCGACCAATGACGTGGCGGTGACGTCGATGTGAAATCGGCGGTGGATGACGCTGTTGTCATCGCTGCGTCACGCCCTTGGGGATATCAGTCGCGCCGCCGGAACTTGTGGTTCCGAGTCGCGCACCGATCCCCACGTTGGCCGGGATGAACGCAGAACCGATCGCCCACGACGCCCATCTCAACCGCTATCGCAGCATTTTCATTTCCGACCTCCATCTCGGGACACGAGGCTGCAAGGCGGAATTCCTGCTCGATTTCCTGAAGTTCAACGAGGCCGACAACATCTACCTGGTCGGCGACATCATTGACTGCTGGCGCCTGAAGAAGGCCTGGTACTGGGCGCAGAGCCACAACGACGTGGTGCAGAAGCTGCTCCGGAAGGCCCGGAAGGGCACCCGGGTCATCTACGTCCCCGGCAACCACGACGAGCCGCTGCGCGACTATGACGGCATGGCCTTCGGTGGCGTGGTCGTCGCCAACGAGATCGTGCACCAGACCGCCGACGGCAAGCGCTACCTCGTGGTGCACGGCGACGCCTTCGACAACGTCATCAAATACGCGCCCTGGCTCGCCTATCTCGGCGACACCGCCTACAACCTCGCCCTCACCGTCAACCATTGGTACAACCACGTCCGGGTCCGGCTCGGCCTGCAATACTGGTCGCTCTCCGCGTATTTGAAGACCCAGGTCAAGGACGCGGTGAAGTTCATCAGCGACTTCGAATCCGCGATGGCGGCGGAGGCGCGGCGCCACGGCTATGACGGCGTCATTTGCGGACACATCCACAAGGCGGAATCGCGGATCATCGACGGCGTGCACTATTGCAACGACGGCGATTGGGTCGAGAGCTGCACCGCTTTGGTCGAGCATGCGGACGGGCGGCTCGAGATCGTCGAATGGGCCGCCAACCGCAACTTCTCCATGCTGACGCCCGCGATCGTCGACGAAGACGGCGAACGCCCGAGGGAACACCAGGCCGCCGAATGAAGCTGACCCTCGTGACCGACGCCTGCACGCCGCAGATGAACGGCGTCGTCCGCACCCTGATGCGCACCTGCGACGAGCTCCGCACCCTCGGCCATGCAGTCGATGTGATCTCGCCCGACCAGTTCGCCGGCTTTCCCTGCCCGACCTATCCGGAGATCAAGCTGGCGCTCTTTCCCCGCGGCAAGATCGGCCGCAAGATCGAGGCCTTCCAGCCGGCGGCGATCCATATCGCGACCGAAGGTCCGCTCGGCCATGCGGCGCGGGCCTATTGCCTGAAGCGCGGCCTGCCCTTCACCACCGCCTATCACACCCGCTTCCCGGAATACGTCGAGGCGCGCTTCTCGATCCCGGTCGGTTTGAGCTATGCCTGGCTGCGGCGATTCCACCGTCCCGCGCGCAGCGTCATGGTGGCGACGGAATCGATCGAGGCCGACCTCCGCGCCCGCGGGTTCCACAACATCCGCCGCTGGTCCCGCGGCGTCGATACCGACCTCTTCCGGCCGCGGGAGCAGCGGGACGAGACCGACATCCTCGACCTCCCGCGGCCGATCCATCTTTATGTCGGCCGCGTCGCCATCGAGAAGAACATCGAGGCTTTCCTCGCCCTCGACCTCCCCGGCAGCCAGGTGGTGGTCGGCGACGGACCGCAGCTCGAAGCCCTGAAACGGAAGTTCCCGAAGGTGCATTTCCTCGGCCGCAAGATGGGCGAGGACTTGGCGCGGCACTACGCCGCTGCCGACGTCTTCGTCTTCCCCAGCCTCACCGACACGTTCGGCCTCGTGATCCTGGAGGCGCTGGCGAGCGGCCTGCCCGTGGCCGCCTTCCCGGTGCCGGGACCGCGCGACATCATCGACGGCAGCGGCGCCGGCGTGCTCGACCTCGACCTCGGCCGCGCCGCCGCAAAGGCGCTGGAGCTCCCGGCGGCGCGCTGTCGCGCGCTCGCCGAGACTTTCTCCTGGCGGCGCGCCACCGAGCAGTTCGTTTCCAACCTGGCGCCGTTCGCGGCGATCTGAACGCCGCTTATTCTTGCGCCTTTGTGACAATTCGTGCTCCCATCCCGCGCCGAAAGCGTTGGGGGAAACGAGTCGTTGGAAACTGCGCCTGCCGTGCTGTTCGGCCTGGACCCGCTCTGGATCGCGACTGCGCTCCTGATCGCGACCTATGCGGCGATCATGAGCGAGCGCGTCAACCGTGCGATCGTGGCGCTGCTCGGTGCCGGCCTCATGATCGCGCTTGGCCTGCTGACCCAGGAGCAGGCGGTCCAGGGCATCGACTTCAACACCCTCGGGCTCCTGACCGGCATGATGCTGATCGTCGCCGTGACGCGGCGGTGCGGCGTCTTCCAGTACCTCGCGATCGCCGCCGCCCAGGCGACCCGCGCATCGCCCGCCGGTGTCCTCGCCCTGCTCGCCATCGTGACCGCGGTGGTCTCCGCCCTTCTCAACAATGTCACCGTCGTGCTGCTGGTGGCGCCGGTGACGCTGGTGATCTGCCGCGAGCTCAAGGTGCCGCCCTATCCCTATCTCTTCAGCGAGATTTTCGCCTCCAACATCGGCGGCACCGCGACCCTGATCGGCGATCCGCCCAACATCATGATCGGCTCCGCGGCGCGGCTCGACTTCATGGATTTCGTCTACGGGTTGTCGCCTGTCATCGTCTTCGTGCTCCTCATACACTGCCTCGCGATCCACGCGATCTGGGGCCGGAAGCTCGCGGCCGGCGCCGAGGCGCGCGCCCGCGTGATGCAGCTCGACCGCAAGGCCGCGATCACCGAGCCGCTGCTCATGAAGCAGTCGGTCGCGGTCATGCTGGCGATGATCGTCGCCTTCGCCTTCGCCGGTCCGCTCGGGGTCAAGGAGGGCACGATCGGGATGTTCGGTGCGGCGATCCTGCTGCTGCTCGACAATCTCACCCGCCGCCCGGAGCATCAGCATGAGCGCCTGGTCGAGACCTTCAACGAGGTCGAGTGGATCACGATCTTCTTCTTCGTCGGTCTTTTTATCGTGGTGGCCGGCGTCGATCGCGCCGGGTTGCTGCGGCTCCTGGCCGACCGCCTGATCGCCGCGACCGGCGGCGATACGAAGGCGCTGACCATCGCCATCCTCTGGGCTTCCGCGCTGCTCTCGGCCATCATCGACAACATCCCGTTCGTCGCCACCATGATCCCGGTGATCAAGTCGATGGCCCCCGCGCTCGGCGGCGACCAGGCGATCCTGCCGCTCTGGTGGGCCCTCTCGCTCGGGGCCTGCCTCGGCGGCAACGGAACGCTGATCGGCGCCTCGGCCAACTTGACCGTCGCCGGGATCGGGGAGCGCGCCGGCGTGCCGTTCCGCTTCCTCGAATTCCTGAAGCTGGCGCTGCCGCTGATGCTGCTCAGCATCGTCGTCAGCCACCTTTATCTGCTTTGGCGGTTCTTTTGATCTCCAAGCAGCCCGCGGGTTCGCGGGGTTGGCGGGGCGGCCGCGAATCCGCGGGCCCCTCTTACAGGTGCCAGTCGTACTCCTGGCGCGAGATCGTGCCCATGAACTTCGCCATCTCTGCGCGTTTCTGATCGCGGTAGAGGTCGAGCATGTCCGGCGCGATGTAGCGCGGCAGGATCTTCGCCGCGGCGAAGCGCTCCAGCGCCGGGATGAACTCGAACGGGATTGCGGGATCGGCATCGTCGCCGGCGTCGTCCTCCGTCTCCGGCGTCGGCTTCAGCTTGCCTTCGATTCCGTGCAGCAGGCCGGTGAGCACGGCGGCCACCACCAGATAGGGATTGGCGTCGGCGCCGGCAACGCGGTGCTCGATCCGCCGCGCCGGGCCGTCGCCGGCCGGGATGCGGAAGGCGACCGAGCGGTTGTTGCGGCCCCAGGTCGGCGTGATCGGCACGTTGTGTCCCGGGCGGTAGCGGCGGAAGCCGTTCAGATTGGCGCCGAAGATCGCCATCGATTCCGCCATGGTCGCCTGCAGGCCGGCGATCGCCTGGGTGAGCAGCG
>DATKNM010000182.1:0-2964 GCA_035541335.1 Binatia bacterium | reverse complement strand
GGACGCGGCGAGCGGCCTGATCCGTCGGCTGCTGGAGGACCGCGCGGACCGCGTCAGCGGCGAGATCCGCTGTCGCGCCCAGTCGGGCGCCACCGTCGATCTCGAATTCGTCGGCATCAACCGGCTGGACGACCCCGACGTAGGCGGGCTGATCGTCAACCTCCATGACATCACCGACCGGAACCGGGTCGCCGACGAGCTCCGGAGCGCCAAGGCGCGCGCCGAATCCGCCAACGAATCGAAGTCCAAGTTCCTGGCGAACATCAGTCACGAATTGCGGACGCCGCTGAACGCGATCATCGGCTTTTCCGAAGTATTGAAGGCGCAATCACTGGGGCCGGCGGGCGACGAGCGCTATGTCGGCTATGCCGAGGACATCTACCGAAGCGGCAAGTACCTGCTGACCGTCATCAACAGTCTGCTGGACTACACCAGGGCGGAGTCAGGCCATCTCCGCCTGGAGAACATCCTGGTCGATCCGATGGCGGAGGCAAGGATCTGCCTGCGCCTGTTCGAGGAGCAGGTGGCAGCGAAGATGCTGGACCTGCAGATCGCGCCAGTGACCGAGGATTTCATGCTGATGCTGGACCGCGGCAAGCTCCGGCAGGTCTTGAACAACCTGATATCCAACGCAGTCCGGTTCACCCCGGACCACGGCCGGGTCATGCTGGCCGCTCGACTGACCCCGGAGCGCGCCTGCGAGATCATCGTCGAAGACAACGGCATCGGCATGACGGAAGCAGAGATCGCCGCCGCGTTGCAGCCCTTCAACCGGCTTGATCTCAGTCGTGGGCTCGACGGCGTCAGCCTCGGCCTGCCCATGGCGAAGGCCCTGGTCGAGCTGCATGGCGGCCGCCTCGAGATCAGCAGCACGCGCCATTCCGGCACCCTGGTCAAGATCGTCCTGCCGGGCGACCGCGTGAAATACGTGGCGGCGGCCGACCGCCCGACTCAAGGCACGATCCGGCTGGTGGCGAAGTCCTGAGGCTCAGGTCCGAAGCCGCGGCGCGCTGCGGTCGATGGTGAAGAGCTCCTGCGGCTGGCCGACGCCGCGGAGCGCATAGCGCCCGAGCGAGACGAGATCGCGCCGGCGCGGACCCGCTGCCGCGGCGAAGGCGGAGGAGACGATCACCCGCTGCTCCAGCGAGCGGCACATGCCGCCGATCCGGCTGGCCTCGTTGACCGCCGGGCCGAGCACGGTGAAGTCGAGCCGGTTGGCGCTGCCGAAATTGCCGAACAGCAGGTCGCCGGCGTGGAGCGCCAGATAGAAGTCCGTGGTCCGAAGATCGGTGGCGGCACGCTTTGTGTTGAGCGCCGTGACCCGCGCCTCCGCCGTGAGGGCGGCGTCCAGCGCATTCGAGTGCGCGCGGCCGAGGTCGGGATCGGCGAAGATCGCGAGAATGCCGTCGCCGATGAACTTCAGCACCTCGCCGTCATGGGCCTCGATCGATTCGACGAGGCAGGCGGCATATTCGTTGAGGAAGCTCAGCAGATGCTCGCGCTCGACCTCGTCGGCGATGCGGGTGAAATGCTGCAGGTCGCTGTACCAGATCACGGTGTCGATCGCATCGGCCTGGCCGCGATTGATGTTGCCCATGAGGACGCGCTGCGCAGCGCCGCGGCCGAGATAGGTCTCGAGCAGGGTGCGGATCGTGCCGTGCATGGTCCTGCTCTGGTAGCCCAGCGCGAACGCCGATGCGACGCGGTCGACCTGCGCGATCTCGGCGTCGCGGTAGCCGCCGGGCCGGTCGATCGTCCAGGACGAGATGCAGCTGCCGATCTTGCCGCTGACCGAGGTATCCGCTTGGCGGTGGATAACCGCATAATAGTCTGTGGCGCCCTTGGCCTTCAGATTATCCAGCATCTCGTATTCACCGAGCCGGTAGTCGCTCTCGAGGCTGCGGCGCATTGAGCGCTCGTTGCCTTCGACGAGGGTGCGGAACGGGCTTTTCTCCCACTCCTCCTCGGTGACACGGTCGTGGAAATAATCCTCGTGCCGGACCGGCTCGCCGCGCATCCAGCGGAGGCCACGGGAGTCGATGGTGGGATGCAGCAGCCCCGACCCCACTGCGACCCGGAGTAGCGGTATGCCGCCCGCGACGAAGCGATCGCATAGCCCTTCCAGGATCTCGCCCTCGCCGCGGCCGGCAAGGGTCGCCTGGACTATCCAGTCGATGGCGGCGGAGACGGCTTGGTCCTCCATGGGGTGCTCTTCCCTTGTACTCGCCGTTAGATGGTCATCGCTGGCACTTGGGACAATAGAACGTGCTGCGGCCGCCCTGGGTGATACGGCGGATGGTGCCGCCGCACTTGCCGGGGCACGGTTGCCCCTCCTTGTCATAAACCCGCCAGTGGTGCTGGAAGTAGCCGAGCTCGCCGTCGGCTTGCACGTAGTCGCGCAAGGATGAGCCGCCGGCGGCGATCGCTTCGTTCAGCACCGCCTTGATCGCATGGGCGAGCTTCTCGGCGCGGTCGCCCTGCACGGTGTAGGCGAGGCGCTTCGGGCTGATGCCGGCGCGGTAGAGGGCTTCCGAGGCGTAGATGTTGCCGACGCCCGCCACCACCTTCTGGTCGAGGATCGCCGCCTTGATGGAGGTCTTCTTGCCCTTCAAGGCCGCGGCGAGGATCGGGCCGCTGAACTCGTTGCCGAGCGGCTCCGGGCCGATGCCGCGGATCAGCTTGTGCTGCTCCAGCTTCGCAATCGCGACCAGATCCATCATGCCGAAGCGCCGCGCGTCGTTGAAGCGCAGCACCCAGCCCTCGTCGGTCTCCAGGATGACGTGGTCATGGGGTTCCAGGATCTCCGGCCGGCCCTTCGAGAGCAGCATGCGCCCCGACATGCCGAGATGCGCCAGCAGCGCGTTGCCGTCGTCGAGCTCGGCCACGATGTATTTGGCGCGGCGCCGCACCTTCAGGACTCGGCGCCCTGTAAGACGCTTCACGAAGCCCTTGGGAAAGGGCCAG
>DATKNM010000181.1:0-11392 GCA_035541335.1 Binatia bacterium | reverse complement strand
GCCGAGGCGGCGGTGGTCGAGGCGCTCGACTGGGCAAGGCCCAAGCTCGCGGCCGGACCGGTCCTGATCCATGCCGGCGCCGCCGCGGACCAGGTTGCCGCGGTGCAGGCGAAGCTCGGGCGCGAGCGCGCCGGCGCCTTGATCGAAGGCGCGCTGGCGGCGATCGCGCAGGGACTGGTCGCATCCGGCGTGCGGCGCCTCGTCGTGGCCGGCGGAGAGACTTCCGGCGCGGTGGTGCAGGGCCTCGGCGTCAAGGCGCTTCGCATCGGACCGCAGATCGATCCCGGCGTGCCCGCCTGCCTCTCGGTCGGCGAGCCGCACTTGGCCTTGGCGCTGAAGTCGGGCAATTTCGGCGCCGAGGACTTCTTCCTGAAGGCGCTGGACGTGCTGAAATGAGTGACGAGAGCAAGGCGCGGGAAGCGATCGCCGGTTTCGGCCGCTCGATGTTCGAGCGCGGCCTTTCCTTCGGCAGCGCCGGCAATCTCTCGATGCGGATCGAGGGCGGCTGGCTGATGACCCCGACCAACGTGTCGCTGGGGAGGCTCGATCCGGCGCGGCTCTCCAAGCTCGACGACCAGGGCAAGCATGTCGACGGCGACGCGCCCACCAAGGAGAGCCTGCTGCATCTCGCGATGTACGGCGCGCGGAGGTCGGCCGGAGCCGTCGTTCATCTCCATGCCACGCATTCTGTTGCGGTCTCCTGCCTCGACGGCATCGATCCCGAGGACGCCTTGCCGCCGATCACGGCCTATTACGTGATGCGGGTGGGCAAGCTGAAGCTCCTGCCCTATTTCCCGCCGGGCGACCCGACCCTCGCCGAGGCGGTCGGCGCGGTCGCTGCGAAACACAGCGCGGTGCTGCTTGCCAATCACGGGCCGATCGTCGCCGGCACCTCGCTCGAAGCCGCGGTCAACGCCGCGGAGGAGCTGGAGGAGACCGCCAAGATCTTCCTGATGCTGCAGGGCCGGGCGACGCGTTTCCTGACGCCGGAGCAGGTCGCGACGCTGACCGCGAAGTATCCGATTCCCTGACTGGATGTTCCCATGCCCCGCTTCGCCGCCAATCTTTCGATGATGTTCAACGAGGTCGATTTCCTCGATCGGTTCGCGGCGGCGAAGCGGCACGGCTTCCCGGCCGTCGAGTACCTCTTTCCCTATGCCCACCAGAGGGGCGATCTCGCCGAGCGGCTGCAAGGCGAGGGGCTGCAGCAGGTGCTGTTCAATGCGCCGCCGGGGAACTGGGACCAGGGCGAGCGCGGCATCGGCGGGCTGCCGGGCCGGGAAGACGAGTTCAGGAAGTCGATCGAGCTGGCGCTGGGTTACGCGCAGGCCCTCAACTGCCCGCGGATCCATGTGATGGCCGGGCTGGTGCCGGCCGGAAGCGATCCCGCGCGCCACCGCGACACCTTCGCCGCCAATCTCGCCTGGGCGTCGCCGCTGGCAAAAGAGGCTGGCGTCGTGTTGCTGCTCGAGCCTCTGAACGCCGTCGATTTTCCCGGCTATCTGGTCGGCAGCATCGCCACGGCGAAAGCGATCATCGCCGCCAGCTGCGCCGACAACGTGTTCCTGCAATACGACGTCTACCACATGCAGATGAGCCAGGGCCGGCTCGCCCAGAGCTTCCACGACCATATGGACGCGATCCGCCACGTGCAGATCGCCGGCGTGCCCGGCCGCCACGAGCCGGACGCCAGCCAGGAGATCAACTTCCCGATGCTGTTCCTCTATCTCGATTCGGTCGCGTATGCGGGCTGGATCGGCTGCGAATACCGGCCGCGGGCAAGGACCGAGGTCGGGCTCGGCTGGGCGGCGGAGTTCGGCATCCGCTGATCCGCGTCGGCCCGACGCCTGTTGATTTCAATCAAGAAAAGGCAGCGCCTGCGACAACAGGAAACTATACGGGGAGCACCCACCTAAGCCTTTGTTAATGGCTCGCCATGGATATTGCGTCCTGGGTATTTCGTCGGATTCCATGAAGGGGCGCCACCGCCGCGGCGGAGCGTGTCCGTTGCTCGAGGACCGATATGCGGGTCAACCAACCGACCACCACGCGCGAGGTGAAGCTGGCCGAGAACGCCATGCTGATGTCGCGCACCGATACCGGCGGGCGGATCGTCGCCTTCAACAAGGCATTCCTGGAGATCAGCGGATTCGATGAGGGTGAGCTCAAGGGCGCGCCGCACAACATCGTACGCCATCCCGACATGCCGCAGGAGGCATTCGCCGACCTCTGGGCGACCGTGAAGTCCGGCCACCCCTGGGAAGGGATCGTCAAGAACCGGTGCAAGAGCGGCGACTTCTACTGGGTGCAGGCGAACGTGACGCCGGTGACCGAGAACGGCGCGGTCGTCGGGTTCCTGTCGATTCGATCGAAGCCGAGCGCGGCGCAGATCGCCGAGGCCGAGCGGCTCTATGCAACGATGCGCGCCGGCGAGACCCGCGGCCTGAAGCTCCGCGGCGGCCGCCTGGTCCGCAGCGGACCCGCGGCCCGGATCCGGGAATTCCCGCAGAGTATCGCGGGTCGCATCGCCGCCGTGATCCTGTTGCTGATCACGGTTGCGGCCTTGTCCGGCGGCGCCGGCCTTTACGGCATGAGCCAGACCCAGGAGTCGCTTCGCACCGTCTATGAGGATCGCGTGATCCCGGCGACGCAGCTCGCCGAGATCCAGGACCGGCTGCGGGATGCGATCGACCGCCTCGAGAAGGTCGGCGCCGGCGCAGAGGCAGCGCCGAATGTCGCCGCCGTAGCCGACGACCTCGCCAAGGCGGACGCCCAGTGGACGGCCTACCTCGCCACCTATCTGACGCCCGAGGAGAAGGAAACCGCCGACCGGTTCGCGGCCCAGCGCCAGGACCTGCAGCAATCCGGCTTCGGGCCGGCAGTGGACGCCGCCAAGTCCGGCGATGGCGCGGGCCTCGCCAAGCTGGCGGCGGAGGCCTTGCCGGCGAAATTCGCCGCCGCTGATGATACGCTGAAGCACCTCATCGAGATCCAGCAGCGCGTCGCCGGCCAGGAGTTCGCCGCCGCGCGGGGTGATTTCGCCACCCACGCGATGCTGGCGGCGGCGATCATCGGCCTCGGCACCCTGGCCGCCGTCCTCCTGGGCTTCCTGCTGCGACGGTCGGTGCTGGCGCCCCTCGGCCGCATGGAAGGCCCGTTCGGCGCGCTGGCCCGCGGTCAGTTCGGCATCGAGATCCCGATCGAGAACGTTCCGGAGTTCCGCGCCACCAACGCCATGTTGCGCGACATGCGGGCGAAGCTCGGCTTCGCCGCCCTGGAGCGCGAGGAGATGGCGCGCCGCGCCGAGGAAAACCTGAAGCAGGAGATGCTGACCCTGAGCGCGACCCTGGACGGCGAGGTGCAGGCCACGGTCGGCGACATCTCGGCGCGCGCCACCCGCCTCTCGGAAGGCGCCATGCAAATGGCCGAGATCGCCGGTGCGCTGCGCAAGACCGCGGAGCAGGTCACCGGCCTGGTGCAGACCACCTCCGGGAACGTGCAGACGGTGGCGACAGCCACCGAGCAGCTGGAGGCTTCCAGCCGATCGATCACCGCCCAGATCGGCAACAGTTCCAAGCTCGCCGAGGCGGCCCGCGCCCGGGTCGATCTCGCCAGCCAGCGCGTGGCCGGATTGACCGAAGCGACGGCCAAGATCGGCAACGTCGTCCACATGATCCAGGGCATCGCCGGCCAGACCCGAATGCTGGCGTTGAATGCCACCATCGAGGCGGCGCGGGCCGGCGAGATGGGCCGCGGCTTCGCCGTGGTCGCGGATGAAGTGAAGACGCTTGCGCGCCAGACCGAGGACGGGATCGGCTCGGTCAACGCCCAGGCCGACGAGATCGGCCGCACTACCCGCGAGGCGGTCGATACCGTCGAGGAAGTCGCGGCCTCCATCCGCGACATCGACGCGATCTCCGCGGAGATCGCCCGCGCCGCCGACGAGCAGCGCTCCGCCACCGCCGAGATCATGGGCAGTGCGTCGGAGGCGGCGCAATACACCCGCACCGTCGCCGAAAACGTGACCCATATGCTGGAAGGCGTCGAGACCACCGGCGCCACCGCGCGGCGGGTGAACGAGCTTTCCACCGTCGTCAACCGTGATATCGCCGCGCTGCAGCAGCGGCTCTATGTCATCCTGCGCTCTTCCTACGGCGGCGATCGCCGGGGCGAGCCGCGCTTCACCGTCGCGGTGCCGTTCCGGGCCAAGTTCGGCAGCGAGACTGTGTCGGGCTTCACCGGCGACCTTTCAGCGCACGGCGCATTGTTGGTGCCCGACCGCAAGGCGGAGTTCCCCGCCACCCAAGGCCGGGTCGAGCTCGACGGCGTGGGCGGCTTCGACGCGACGATCGTCGCCCGCGATGCGCTCGGCCTCCATGTCCATTTCCCGAAGCCGGGCGCTGCGGAAGCCGAGGCGCTGGCGAAAAGGATCGCGGCCGGCGTCGAGGCCGACGTGCCGTTCCAGGAGATCGCGAAGGAGGTCGCCGGCAAGGCTTCCGCTGCATTGGAGCACGCGCTCAAGGAGGGTGCGATCACCGAGGCGGCGCTGTTCGACGCCGACTATCACCCGATCGCCGGGACCGATCCGCAGCAGGTGGAAGCGCCGCATACCGCGCTGGTGGAGCGCCTGTTCCCGGACCTGATCGAGCCGCCGCTCGGCAAGGATCCGAAGATCGTGTTCTGCTGCATCGCCGATCGCAACGGCTACATCGCGGCGCACAACAGGAAGTATTCCCAGCCGCAGAAGCCGGGCGATCGGGTCTGGAACATGGGCAATGCGCGCAACCGCCGGGTCTTCGACGATCGCGCCGGCATCCTCGCCGCCCGCTGCCGGAAACCGATCGTGCAGACCTATGCCCGCGACCTCGGCGGCGGCAACATCATGGTGCTGAAGGAGATGGATGCGCCCATCGTGGTCAACGGCCGGAACTGGGGCGGCGTGCGCCTGGCGCTGAAGCTGGTCTAGCAAGATTCGGCCGCGCAAGATTCGGGGAGCGGCGTTCCGGCCGGGACCTTAAGTCTCCGGCATGGATCAGGAAACCGAAACTCTACCCGCACGCATTGCCGCGCTCGACTGGGAGCGGATCGGCGCCGAACTCGATGCGCTCGGCCATGCCACGACCGGCCCGCTGCTCACAGCGGAGGAATGCGCCGGCCTCGCCGCGTTCTACGACACCGATGCGCGCTTCCGCAGCCATATCCGCATGGCGCGGCACGGCTTTGGCAGCGGCGAGTACAAGTACTTCAGCAATCCCCTGCCGGAGATCGTGGCCCAGCTGCGCACGGCGCTCTATCCGCGGCTGGCTACCGTCGCCAACGGGTGGCAAGAACGCCTGGGCGGCGAGCCCTATCCGACGCATCACAAGGACTATCTCGCGCGCTGCCATGCCGCCGGGCAGAGCCGGCCGACGCCCTTGCTGCTGAAATATCGTGCCGGCGATTACAATTGCCTGCACCAGGATCTCTACGGCGACCTCGCCTTCCCGCTGCAGGCGACCATCCTGCTGAGCGCGCCGGAGGAGGACTTCACCGGCGGCGCCCTCGTGCTGACCGAGCAGCGGCCGCGGATGCAATCCCGCGCCGAGGTGGTGACGCTGCAACAAGGCGAGGCGGTGATCTTCGCCGTCAACCAGCGCCCGGTCGTGGGCAAGCGTGGGGTCTATCGCGTCACCCTGCGCCACGGCGTCAGCCGCGTGCTCGGCGGCGAGCGCTTCACCCTCGGCGTCATCTTCCACGACGCCAAGTGACTACTGCGGCGGACGCTTCTCCGTCGACGAGAATGTGCCGCCAGCGCCCTTGCGGATGCTGATTCCGGTCTGGCGCTGGAACACCAGCAGGTCGAAGGACGGCGCTTCGCCCCCGATCGCGGTCAGCAGGCCATGGGCCTGACCGCGATGGTGGGTCTGATGATTGAAGAAATGGATCAGCAGCGGCGCCAGCTCCTGCTCGATGTCGGTCGGGTTGCGGGTGGTGCGATAGGTGATCGTGCCGGCGAGCGCCGCCGGGGTGAGGCGCCGGACATAGGCTTCGATCCGGGCGTCCTCGACCGCGCGGGCGGCGCGCAGGGATGCGAGATCGTCGTGCAGGATGTCGTCGAGCTTGCCGGGCTCGTCACCCTCGCCGGTGAAGCGGTGCATCCAGATCAGATCGCCCAGCAGCAGGTGGTTGAGCGTGCCGTGCAGCGAGCCGAAGAAGGCGCCCCGATCGCGGCGATATTCCGCGTCCGGAACCCGGGCCGCGGCGTCGTAGAGCCGCCCGTTGACCCAGGTGTTGTAGGCCGCCAGCATTTCGAACTCAGCCTTCATGAGCCCCATCCTCGCGCAAAGAGCGGCAACTGAAGCACGTCTCCCCCGCACGGGCAATTCGAGCCCTTGCGGCCGCGTCCAGGTGCCGCCAGAGGATTCTCGAGGATTTATATCGTACCGCGACATTTCACCTGCTGCGCGCCGGCCGGATCCATCCTAGGCTGATTGCCTTCGCGATCCCTCTCACGCAAGCTGCACCCATGTCGGAAATCCCCCTTCGCGGCCGCGGCTATTCCGGGCCGGCCTTCCTGAGCTTCGGCTTCCGGCCGTTCTTCTTCTGCGGCGCACTGTTCGCGGCGCTGGCGATCCCCACCTGGGCGGCCTTGTTCACCGGGCGCCTGGTGCCGACCGCCGCCGACTTCGATCCGCTGCGCTGGCACGCCCATGAGATGATCTTCGGCTACTTGGGCGCCATCATCGCCGGCTTCCTGCTGACCGCGATCCCGAACTGGACCGGGCGGTTGCCGGTCTCCGGGACGCGCCTCGCGGCGCTGCTGGCGCTCTGGCTGCTGGGGCGGGTCGATGCGGTGCTGGTGGCACTGGGCGCGATCCACCCCGTCCCCGGCCTCGTCCTGGAGTTGCTCTATTGGGTGGCGCTGATCTTCGCCGCGGCGCGGGAGATCATCGCCGGCAAGAACCGGCGTAACCTGCCGGTGGTCCTGCTGCTCACCGTCTTCGGCATCGCCGATTTCGTCTCCTTCCTGCCGGACTGGTGGGCGGTCGATCCGATGCTCGGCGCGCGCCTCGCCCTCGCGGTCGCGGCCGCCCTCATCTCGCTGGTCGGCGGGCGGGTGACGCCGAGCTTCACACGCAATTGGCTTGCCAAAGAGAAGGGCGAGCCCTTTCCGGCACCGTTCGGCCTCATCGACAAGGCGGCCGTCGCCGTGACGCTCATCGCCATGCTGGTCTGGGCCTTCCTGCCGGAAGGAAAGATCACGGGCCTGCTGCTGCTCCTCGCCGGGTGCATCCAGGCGGCGCGCCTCGCGCGCTGGCAGGGGCAGCGCACCTTCAAGGAGCCGCTGGTGACGGTGCTTCATCTCGGCTACGGCTGGCTGGTGCTCGCCTTCTTCGCGCTGGGCGGCGCCGCGGTAGCGCCGGACCTGGTACCGCCGAGCCCGGCGCTGCATGTGCTGACCGCCGGCGCCGTCGGCACCATGACCCTCGCCATCATGACCCGGGCGACCCTCGGCCATACCGGCCGCGACCTCACCGCCGACCTCGGCACGCGGGCGATCTATGCGCTGGTGACGGCCGGTGCCGCGCTCCGGGTCGCCGCCGGCTGGCTGCCCACCGACTATGCCGAGACCGCGGCTTTGGCCGGCCTGATCTGGGCGGCGGGATTCCTGGTCTATGTGGTGAAGTACGGGCCCTATCTCTTCGTTCGCCGCGCCTGAATTAATGGCGCACCGGAAATAAAGAAAAGATCCTCGACCCCGAATCCGTCGATCCAGAGTTGCCGGCCGGCGCGGCCGATGGTTTAGTCCAGAGCGAGGCCGCGTTCGCCGGCCGCGTCACAATGGACAGGACCATCGCATGCAGAGCCAATGCCGCCGGCTGGAGGGACGTTTTGCGCTGATCACCGGCGCATCGCGCGGCATCGGCCGCGCCATCGCCGAGCGCTACGCCGCCGAGGGTGCCACCGTCGGCATCAACTACGCCGGCTCGCAGGCGAGCGCCGAGGAGACGCTGCAGTCCGTCACGGCGATCTCGGCGGAGAACGGCTACGCCGACCGCAAGCACCGCGTGGTGAAGGCGGATGTCGGCAATGCCGCCGCCATCACCGCCATGTTCGCGGACGTGCTCGGCGCCTGGGGCAGGCTCGACATCCTCATCAACAATGCCGGCGTGCAGTCGGAGGCGCCGAGCGAGTCCTATCCGCTGGAGGAGTACGAGCGGATCATCGCCGTCGACCTCACCGGCGCCCTGCTCTGTTCCCAGGCGGCGCTGAAGCATTTCCTGGATCGCCCCACGGGCAGCCTCGGCGGCGGTGCCGCGACCAGGCATTCCGGCGGCGTCATCCTCAACTGCTCCAGCGTCCACCAGCTGATCCCGAAGCCGGGCTTCATCGCCTATTCGGTCAGCAAGGGCGGGCTCGGCAACCTGACCCGCACCTTGGCGCTGGAATATGCGAGCCGGGGCATCCGCGTGAACGCGGTGGCACCGGGCGCGATCCGCACCGACATGAACGCCCGCTGGGTCGAGGATCCGAAGGCGCGGGCCGCCGTGGAGTCGCATATCCCGATGGGCCGCTCCGCCGCGGCGGAGGAGATGGCCTCGGTCTTCGCCTTCCTCGCCTCCGACGATGCCAGCTACATCACCGGCCAGACCATCTATGCATGCGGCGGCCTCACCCTTTACGGCGAGTTCGCGAAGAACTGGTCGTCTTAGAACGATCCTGTTGGAGAGGCCTCAGGCCGCTTCAAGACCCTCACCCTGTCCCTCTCCCTACGGGCGAGGGGACGCTGTTGCGGCAGCCTTATCTCGCTCGGCGTAAGCGAGCGCTCCGCTGAGCTCCCTCTCCCGTAGGGAGAGGGTTGGGGTGAGGGTCTTGCCTCACACGCGTTTTGCCAGGACAGAGTTCTACAGCACCCGCTTCAGCGCCGTCGCGACGCCGCGGAGCTCGGCCAGGCCGCGGAGGCGGCCGATGGCGGAATAGCCGGGGTTGGTCGTCTTCTCGATGTCGTCCAGCATCTGGTGGCCGTGGTCGGGGCGCATCGGGATGAGCTTGTCGGGCCGGTCGGCCTCGGCGCGCTTCTTCTCTTCCTTCAGGACCTGGGTGATGACGCCGACCATGTCGACGTCGCCGGCCAAATGGTCGGCCTCGAAGAAGCTTTCGGGGTCCTGCTCGCGCTTGGTGGCGCGCAAGTGCAGGAAATGGATGCGGTCGGCGAATTCCTGCGCCATGGCGACGAGGTCGTTGTCCGGCCGGACGCCGTAGCAGCCGGTGCAGAAGGTGAGGCCGTTGTTCGGGCTCTGGACTCGATCGAGGATCCAGCGCGCATCCGCCGCGGTGCTGACGATGCGCGGCAGCCCCAGCAGCGAGCGCGGCGGATCGTCGGGATGGATCGCGAGCCGCACGCCCGCCTCCTCCGCGACCGGCGTCACCGCGTCAAGGAACTCTCCCAGGCGGTCGCGGAACTCGTCGCGGGAGACGCCGCGATACTTGTCCAGCGACGCGCGCAGCATCTCGATGGTGTAGCTCTCCTCGGCGCCCGGGAGGCCAGCGATGATGGTACGGGTCAGCTTCTCGCGTCGGACGTCGTCCATCGCCTCGTAGCATCGGCGCGCCGCCTCGATTCGCTCCGGCGTGTATTCGCTTTCGGCGCCGCGGCGCTGCAGGATGAAGAGATCGAAGGCCGCGAACTCGGTCGCGTCGAAGCGCAATGAGAGCGAGCCGTCCGGCAGCTTGTAGAAAAGATCCGTGCGGGTCCAGTCGATCACCGGCATGAAGTTGTAGCAGACGGTCGAGACCCCCTGCTTCGCCAGATTCCGGATCGACTCGCAGTAGGCGGCGAGGTGCTTCTTCCAGTCGCCGCTGCGGGTCTTGATCTCCTCGGAGATCGGGATGCTCTCCACCACCGACCAGCGCAGGCCCTGCGCCTCGATCTCGGCCTTGCGCCTGGCGATCTCGTCCTCGGACCAGGCCGCGCCGTTCGGCACATGATGGAGCGCCGTGACGATGCCGGTCGCCCCCGCCTGCTTCACATGCTGCAGCGGGACCTTGTCCTTGGGGCCGAACCAGCGCCAGGTTTCTTCCACGGGGTGCCTTTCAGGTGGTGTGCTTTAGTACGTCTGCTCCCTCTGCCGTCATGCCCGCACTTGGTGCGGGCATCCACGCCTTTGGGTGCGACTGCGCGAAAGGCGTGGATCCCCGGGCCAAGCCCGGGGATGACGAGCGAGTGAGCGGAGACAGCGGGACTACCAAGGCAATAGCCCCATCTGCTTCTTGCCGAGTTCGGTCAGGTCCGCCGGCGTCGCGCGACCTTCGAAATCGACCTCGTAGTCCTCGGCGGAGAAGTCGGGTGCGCTCTTGCCGGAGAGAAAGGCCGTCTTCTGCTTCTCGAGATAGGCGGCGTTCTTCGCACACCAAGGGGCCGCGGCGATGTAGATGACGTTGCTGTAGCCCTTGCCCTTATGCTCGTCCTCGACGGCATGGACGATGTCCGGATGCCACCAGACCGTGTCGCCGGGCTCGACATGAGGGATCGACGACAGGGCCGGGGTCAGCAGTGGATGCCACTGCTTGTCGACCGAGAAGGCGCGCGCCGGCAGCGCGCCACAGAGCATCTCCTCCGGCACGTCGTCCATCAGCGGGCGCAGCAGCAGGTAGACCATCGCCCGGGTCGAGGGCATGACCTGCAGCGTGCCGTCGTTCGGGCCCTGCGGTGTCAGCGCGGTCCAGCCCTGGAAGCTGCGGAACATGCTGCAGACGGCGGGCGACGGGATCTCGTCGGTCTCGGCGCGGCCGGCGCCGTCGAACGGCTCATAGGCGCGCCAGTTGCCGGAGAAGACATGGCGATAGACGTGACGGTACTCGTCGTCCAGCCAACGCTCCACCGAGCCCGCATCCATGTGCGGCGAGAGGCCGAGGGTCTTGTCGCCGGGCTGGCGGCGGCGGATCCGGTCCGCATAATTGCATTCGCGATCGGGATCGAAGTGCTTCTTGCCCTCGCTCTCGAAGCGCCAGAGCCGGTTCATGAAGGCCCGGGTCTTCGCCGAGTTCTCGTGCTGGCGCGCCTGCATCTGCGGCTTCGACCAGTAGATGCCGAAGATCTGCGGCTTGTCGGACTTCAAGGTGCTGAAATACTCGTCCTTGGCCTTCGGCGGCGGCCGGTCGGTGTAGCGGTTCTTCGCCAGGTACTCGCCGAGCTCGGCGTTCCAGGCCTCGGCCTGCGCGCGCGGATAGACGCCACGCACCACGGCGACGCCGCGCTTCCGCAGCTCCGCCTTGGTCGCCTCCGAGACCCGGCCTGCCTCGACCTCCTTGAAATCGAGCACCGGGACGACGTTGCCGCCCTTGGCGCGGACGGCCGCGATCTCATCGACCTCGCGTCTGATCTCGTCCTCGACCTCGGCCATGACCTTCT
>DATKNM010000180.1:0-6624 GCA_035541335.1 Binatia bacterium | reverse complement strand
GGACGGCGACACCTATGTCCTGGTCTGGATGGTGCCGAAGCCGGCCTATGTCGGCCGCGGCGTGCGCGTGGGGAACGTGCTGGTGGTCGCGTTCGGCCAGGATCTGAAGAAGATTCCGGGCGTGGTCGCCTATCACGTCGCGGGCCAGACCCTCGACGGCGTCTGGGCGCTCGGCCCCTCGTCGAAGATCGGCCGCGAGACCCTGACCTTGCGGCCGCCGCAGTAGAGGCCCCGCTGTAGTAGAAGCTCAGACGACCAGGTTCTGCGGCTTCCCGGCCAGGAAGTGGAGCAGGTTGTCGAGCCCGATCCGGACCAGCCGCTCCAGCGCCGCAGTGCTGTTGAAGCCGATATGCGGCGTCAGGACCACGTTCGGCAGATGCTTCAGCGGCCGATCGGGAAAGGGCTCGGTCGGGAAGACGTCGAGGCCGGCGCCGAAGATCTTGTTCTCGGCCAGCAGCTTCTCCAGGCAATCATAGTCCATCAGCCCGCCGCGGGCGGTGTTGATCAGGATCGCATGCGGCTTCAGCGTGCTGAGCAGCACGGCGTCGATCAGGCCGCGGGTCGCGTCGTTCAGCGAAAGGTGCAGCGAGACGATGTCCGAGGTGGCGAAGAGCTCGGCGAGATCGATGAACTTCACGGTCGAGAAGTTGCGGCGATAGCGCCCCGCGGTGCGGGTCCAGGCGACCACCTCGAGGCCGAGGCCGAGCGCCATCCGCGCGGTCTCCCGGGCGATCGGGCCGAAGCCGACGAGGCCGATGCGACGGCCCTTCAGTTCCAGGCCTGAGGGATGCTCCGCCCAGCCGCCCCCGCGCACGATGCCGTCGAACTGCACCAGCCGGCGCGCCACGGCGAACATCAGCGCGATCGCGTGCTCGGCGACGGTGCGGTCGCCGTAGCCGGGGACGTTGGCGACCCGGATGCCGCGCTCCTTGGCGGCCGCGAAATCGACGAAGCCGTCGACGCCGATGCCGAGGAAGGAGACGATTTTCAGCTTGGGACAGGCCTCGATCACCGGGCGCGTGACCTTGGCCCAGTTCAGCAGGATGGCGTCCGCGTCGCGGCAGCGCTCGATCAGCAGCGCGTCGTTGTCGACGGTGCCGGTCTCGACCGCCAGGGTGACCCCGGCGGGCAGGGCCCAGCTCTTCAGCAGGCCGACCGTTTCCGGCGATGCGTCGGGCGAGGCGATCAGCGGCAAAGGAGTCTCCGAAGCGGCGCGGTGGCCAGAATCGACGGCCGGAATCGACAGGCGAAATCATTGTCGCCGATCTTTCCTCCGCGATCCAGCCCGCCTAAACTCAGGCTCCGCACGCGAGTTCTGCAATCCGACATCGAGCAAGAGGAAGAGCCATGAAACCGGTGGTCTGGGGCGTCGTCAGCACGGCCGATATCGGCATGAAGAAAGTGAATCCGGCGATGCTGCAGGCCAAGGGTGTCGCGCTCCGCGGCATCGCCTCCCGCGATCTCAAGAAGGCCCAGGCGGCGGCGAAGGAGCTCGGCATCGCGAAGGCCTACGGCTCCTATGAGGAGATGTTCGCCGATCCCGAGATCGAGGCGGTCTACAATCCACTCCCGAACCACCTCCACGTCCCGGTCTCGATCCAGGCCCTCAAGGCCGGCAAGCACGTGCTCTGCGAGAAGCCGATCGCCCTGACGGCGCCCGAGGCCGAGGATCTGGTGGAGGCCGAGCGCGCCAGCGGCAAGCTCATCGCCGAGGCCTTCATGGTGCGCTGGCATCCGCAATGGCAGCGGGCGCGCGCCCTGGTGCTGGAGGGCGCCATCGGCGACCTCCGCGCCATCCAGGTCGCCTTCAGCTACTACAACGTCGATCCCGCCAATGTGCGCAACATGGCCGATATCGGCGGCGGCGGCGTCTACGACATCGGCTGCTACGCCATCATCTCCGGTCGCTATCTCTTCGGCGCCGAGCCGGAGCGCGTGGTCTCCACCATCGAGCGCGATCCCAAGTTCGGCACCGACCGGCTGGCGAGCGCGCTGCTGAAGTTCCCCGGCAACCGCCAGCTCTCCTTCATGGTCTCGACCCAGCTCGTGCCCTATCAGCGGGTGCAGGCCTTCGGCACCAAGGGCCGGATCGAGATCGAGATCCCGTTCAACGCCCCGTCGGGCTACGGCTGCCGCATCTTCCGGGACACGGGTGCCGACGTGAAGGGCAGCGGCATCACCGTCGAGACCATGCCGGCCTGCGACCAGTACACCCTGCAGGCCGAAGCCTTCTCCCGGGCGATCCGCAAGGAGGAGGCCTGGCCCTACCCGATCGGCGACGCGGTGCTGCAGATGCGCGTCATCGACGCCATCTACAAGTCGGGCGAAACCGGGAAGTGGGAGCCGGTCTGAGCGAGGCCGGCGCCGCTCCCCTGGGTGGTCGGAATCCCCCGATAGACTGGCATAAGAACAAAAAATGAACTATACTGCTTTTGCTCAGGCCCTGCGCCAACCCCGACCGGACCCCGACGGAACGAAGAATCGACTTTGCCCTTTGCGGAGGAGATAAGGCTTTCTTCGTCAAACACTTGGGTTACCTTGACGACCCTCCGCGGAGGCGGAAGCTGTAAAGACGGGATGCCAAGGGCGTCTACGCGCCCGGCGCCCGCCCGATAAAGTCGAGATCGGCGTCCGCCTCGGTGAAGTGAATGAGGCCGTAGCCGGGGATGTCGGCAAGGACGCCCCTGCCGAGGTACTGCCAATGCTTCGCGGGATAGTCCTCGGTGTACTCATCGGTGTCGATGGAGCAGACGACCACGCCCTCGGGGCTTCCGCTCAATCGTAGTCGGTCGCCGAGGCGGATGTTCTCACCGGAGAAGTATTTCATTCGCCAATCATTCCGGCCTAGCTTCGTGGCCGCCCGATTGCGAGCCAGATCGGATAGATCAAACTCATGAAGCCGACCAAGAGTCCCACCGGAAGCAGGAATGCCGCCAGGCTGGACATCCACCCCAACTTCCAGACGGTCTGGTCGAGATCGTTCACTGCATGGCGGATGCAATGGCTGTGCCTCCCATAGCCGCCCGAAGCGGCACAGAAGTAATGCGCGTCACTGAAGACCTGTCCGTCGCTCATCGCGGGGTGGATGTAGAAAACGTAGATCGGGACCAGAGTGAAAAGGATCAACAGGAGGGCAAACAACAGCCCACCAGCGGGACCTCCGACGCGTTTCTTGCTCTTGCCGCGGCCCATCGGGAAGCCCTTGGCGATGTTCTCGAGGAAGGAGAGCTGAGGGCTGCCGTATCTAGGGACGATACGCAGGCGTGATCCGGCCAGGATAATGACGATCAACGCCGAGCCGAAAACGCAGAGCGTATCGATGCTGGCGAAATTCAGGAACTCTGTGAGAGCCACCGGATCGCTCCCGTAGATGGCGTCACCGCCGGCCGTCAGTCCGGGGAACAGGATCGACAGGATATGGGTGAGCCCGATGGTCTCGCCCGCCCAACTGCGGAACCAGCCGGCGGCGAGGTCGTCGGAGACCAGCGGGGCGATGGCTGCGTATCCCATCGGCAGGAGGATGAGCAGCAACCAAGCCAGAGCCTTGAGCGATTTCAGCCGCGGCGGCGAGCGACGGGTGTCTGTGTAGGCACGCGCGAGCTGGTATTCCTGCTCGGCGGCGGGTGCGACTTGCTCTTCCTCGTTCAACATATTGATCTAGGCTGGTTTTTAGGAATCAGCGAAAAAATACCCGAGTGCTCTATCATAGGAGGTTTCCGCGAGTGCGCCAGATAGCATGGCGGCGAATGCTGCGGCCGCCGGACTTCCTCCTTGCCTATCCGCTGGAAATCCCTATATTCCGGGCAAATCCCAGGATCGCTATGAGATCCACGATAAGGGTGGGCCAACGGCCCGCCTTTTTTGTTGGCCGACGTCCGGTCGGTTCGGCCGTTCTCATCGTGCACCTGGGACCCAAGCGAGACGAGCCGCCAAGGGAACCGAGCTGAAGCATGGCGCTGAGCCAGGTCATCGAACGCATCATCACGCCGACCGTGGAGGGCATGGGCTATGAGCTCGTGCGCCTCACCGTCTCCGGCGGGCAGCGCAAGACGCTGCAGGTGATGGCGGAGCCGAAGGACGGCCGCAACATGTCGCTCGAGGACTGCTCGCACCTGTCGCGCGCGATCTCCGCCGTGCTCGACGTCGAGGATCCGATCGAGGGCGCCTATTCCCTCGAAGTCTCCTCGCCGGGCATCGACCGGCCACTGACCCGCGCCAAGGACTACGAGCGCTTCGCCGGGTTCGAGGCGAAGCTCGAGACCCGCGCGCCGATCGAGGGGCGGAAGCGATTCAAGGGCCGGCTGCTCGGCCTCGACGGGCAGACCGTGAAGATGGAAGTGGAGGGCGCCCCGGTGGCGCTGCCGCTCGAGGAAATCGACAAGGCCAAGCTGGTGCTGACCGACGATCTCATCGCCGCGCACCAGGCTGCAGACCGGCAGGCCGCCGAAGAAACGACTCATTGAAAGCTAGAGAGACAATCATGGCCATGGACACCACGATCGCCATTCCCCGCATGGAAATGCTGCAGGTCGCCGACGCCGTCGCGCGCGAGAAGAGCATCGACCGCGACGAGGTGCTGACCGCGATGGAGCAGGCGATCCAGAAGGCGGTCCGCTCCAAGTACGGGCACGAGCACGACATCCGGGCGGCGATCGACCGCAAGACCGGCGAGATCAAGCTGACCCGGGTCCAGGAAGTGGTCGGCGAGGTGGTCGAGAACGAGGCGACCCAGATCCCCTTGAAGGCCGCGCATCGCCGCGACCCCAATCTCAAGGTCGGCGACTTCATCGTCGATGAGCTGCCGCCGCTGATGGATTTCAGCCGCATCGCCGCCCAGACCGCGAAGCAGGTGATCGTGCAGAAGGTGCGCGAGAGCGAGCGCAAGCGCCAGTTCGAGGAGTTCAAGGACCGGAAGGGCGAGATCATCAACGGCCTGGTGAAGCGCGTCGAGTTCGGCAACGTCACGGTCGATCTCGGCCGCGGCGAGGCGATGCTGCGCCGGGACGAGCTGCTGCCGCGCGAGACCTTCCGCAACGGCGACCGCGTGCGCGCCCTCATCCTCGACGTGCGCGAGGAGCCGCGCGGGCCGCAGATCTTCCTCTCGCGCACCCATCCCGATTTCATGGCGAAGCTGTTCGGCCAGGAAGTGCCGGAGATCTACGACGGCATCATCGAGATCAAGGCGGTCGCCCGCGATCCCGGCAGCCGCGCCAAGATCGCCGTCATCTCCCATGACAGCGGCATCGATCCCGTCGGCGCCTGCGTCGGCATGCGCGGCAGCCGCGTCCAGGCGGTGGTGCAGGAGCTCCAGGGCGAGAAGATCGACATCATCCCCTGGTCGCCGGATCCGGCGACCTTCGTCGTCAACGCCCTCGCCCCGGCCGAGGTCGCCAAGGTCGTGCTCGACGAGGATTCGGGCCGCATCGAGGTCGTCGTTCCCGACGAGCAGCTCTCGCTCGCGATCGGCCGCCGCGGCCAGAACGTGCGCCTGGCCTCGCAGCTCACCGGTTTCGACATCGACATCCTGACCGAGGAGCAGGAAAGCAAGCGGCGCCAGGAGGAGTTCAAGACGCGCTCGCAGATGTTCATGGACGCCCTTGATGTGGACGACGTCATCGCCCAATTGCTGGTGACCGAAGGGTTCACCTCCATTGAAGAAGTGGCCTACGTGCCGGCCGAGGATCTGGCCGGCATCGAGGGCTTCGACGAGGACGTGGCGACCGAGCTGAAGAGCCGGGCGCTGGCCTGGATCGAGGCCGAGGCCGAGCGCCTCAACGTCCGCCGCCGCGAGCTCGGCGTCGCCGACGAGGTCGCCGCCATCGACAAGCTCACCCCGGCCATGCTGGTGGCGCTCGGCGAGAAGGGGGTCAAGACCCTGGACGATCTCGGCGACCTCGCCGCCGACGAGCTCACCGACGACAAGGACGGGATCCTGAAGGATTTCGAGCTGACGACCGAGGACGCGAATGCCGTGATCATGGCGGCCCGCGCCCATTGGTTCCAGGACGAGAAGAGCGCCTGAGACGGAGCGGGACGGAATTGCGGATGGATGCAGGTCTGATGGGCATGACGCAGGTCAAGGATCGGGAGGAGGCAATGCCGGAAGGCGCCGCCGCCGAATCCGCAACCGCGCCCGAATCCAGCCTGCGCCGTTGCATCGTCAGCCGCGAGGCCTTCGAGAAGGACCGGCTGATCCGCTTCGTGCTCGGCCCCGAGAACGAGGTGGTGCCCGACCTCTCGCAGAACCTTCCCGGCCGCGGCGCCTGGGTCCGGGCGGACCGCAAGGTGCTGGCCGAGGCGGTGAAGCGGCAGGCCTTCGCGAAGTCGATGCAGGCCCCGGCCAAGGCCGCTCCGGAGCTGGTCGAACGCGTGGCGCTGCTGCTGGACCGGCAGATCGGCGATCTCCTGGGCCTCGCGCGCCGCGGCGGCCAGCTGGTCAGCGGTTTCGAGAAAGTGAACGTGGCGTTGCAGTCCGGGCGGGCCGCGCTGCTGATCGAGGCCAGCGACGCCGGGAAGGACGGCCGCGGCAAGCTGGCGCGACACACCCTTCCTGGGGTAGAGATATGGGCGCCGCTCACGGCCGAGACCCTCGGCCGGGCGATCGGGCGAGATCATGCCGTGCAT
>DATKNM010000179.1:0-4953 GCA_035541335.1 Binatia bacterium | reverse complement strand
TTGGAGACGTGGCGGTAGCCGGAGAACTCGTGCGGGAAGGAGCCCATGTCGCAGGAGCCCTGCACGTTGTTCTGGCCGCGCAGCGGATTCACTCCGACGCCCATGCGGCCGATATTGCCGGTCGCCATGGCGAGATTGGCGATGCCGATGACGGTGGTCGAGCCCTGGCTGTGCTCGGTGACGCCGAGGCCGTAATAGATGGCCGCGTTGCCGCCCGTGGCATAGAGGCGGGCCGCGGCGCGCACGTCGGCCGCCGGCACGCCGGTCATCGCCTCGGTCGCTTCCGGAGAATTGCGCGGCTCGGAGACGAAGGCGCGCCAGAGGGCGAAGTCCTCGGGCTCGCAGCGCTCCTTCACATAGGCCTCGTTGATCAGGCCCTCGGTCGCGATCACATGGGCGAGCGCGTTGATGATGGCCACATTGGTGCCGGGCTTCAGCGCCAGGTGATAGTCGGCCTTCACATGCGCGTCCTTGACCAGGTCGATGCGCCGCGGGTCGATCACGATCAGGCGCGCGCCCTCACGAATGCGCTTCTTCATGCGGCTGCCGAAGACCGGATGCGCGTCGGTCGGGTTGGCGCCCATGACCAGGATGACGTCCGCTTCCATGACGGAGTCGAAGGTCTGGGTGCCGGCCGAGGTGCCGAGCGTGGTGCCGAGGCCGTAGCCGGTCGGCGAGTGGCAGACCCGGGCGCAGGTATCGACATTGTTGTTGCCGAAGGCCGCGCGGACCATCTTCTGGACCAGGTAGGTCTCCTCGTTGGTGCAGCGCGACGAGGTGATGCCGCCGACCGCGCCGCGGCCATACTGCTTCTGCAGCCGCTTGAACTCCGACGCGGCGTGGCCGATCGCCTCCTCCCAGGAGACTTCCTTCCAGGGATCGGTGATCCTGGCGCGGATCATCGGCTTGGTGATGCGGTCCTTGTGGGTCGCATAGCCCCAGGCGAAGCGGCCCTTGACGCAGGAATGGCCGTGGTTCGCGCCGCCGTCCTTGTAGGGCATCATGCGCACGACCTCGGTCCCGCGCATCTCCGCCTTGAACGAGCAGCCGACGCCGCAATAGGCGCAGGTGGTGACGACGCTGTGCTCCGGCTGGCCGGCCTCGATGACGCTCTTCTCCATCAAGGTCGCGGTCGGGCAAGCCTGGACGCAGGCGCCGCAGGAGACGCATTCCGAGGCGAGGAAGTCCTCGTCCTGGCTCGCCGCCACATGCGAGGCGAAGCCGCGGCCGTCGATGGTGAGGGCGAAGGTGCCCTGCACTTCCTCGCAGGCGCGCACACAACGCGAGCAGACGATGCACTTCGAGGGATCGAAGGTGAAATAGGGGTTGCTCTCGTCCCTGACGACGTCGAGATGGTTCTCGCCGTCATAGCCGTAGCGCACCTCGCGCAGGCCGACGACGCCCGCCATGTCCTGCAGCTCGCAATCGCCGTTGGCGGCGCAGGTCAGGCAGTCCAGCGGATGGTCGGAGATATAGAGCTCCATCACGTTGCGGCGGAGCTTGGCGAGCTTCGGCGTCTGGGTCCTGACCTTCATGCCGTTCTCGGCCGGCGTGGTGCAGGAGGCCGGCGTGCCGCGGCGCCCTTCGATCTCCACCAGGCAGAGCCGGCAGGAGCCGAACGGCTCGATCGAATCCGTGGCGCAGAGCTTCGGGATCGAGAAGCCGATCTCCGCGGCGGCGCGCATCACCGAGGTGCCCTGCGGCACCGAGACCGCGACGCCGTCGATCTCCAGCGTGACCAGCTTCTCGGAGACCCGCTCCGGCGTGCCGAGATCCTTCTCCTTCACCAAAGTCAGCGGCTCGGGAGAGACGATCGGGTTCGTGACGGGCGCGTTCATCGGGACCTTCCTTGCCGGCGACGGAGCCGCTATTCCGCGGCCTTCCGGCTGGGCTTATCGAAATCCTCGGGGAAGTGTCGGAGCGCACTCTGCACCGGATAGGGCGTCAACCCGCCCAGGGCGCAGAGCGATCCGTCCACCATGGTTTCACAGAGATCGTCGAGCAATCGCAAATTCTTCTCGCGGTTGGTGCCGGCGATGATGCGGTCGATCACCTCGACGCCGCGGGTCGAGCCGATCCGGCAGGGCGTGCACTTGCCGCAGGATTCGACGGCGCAGAATTCCATGGCGAAGCGCGCCTGCTGGGCCATATCGACCGTGTCGTCGAAGACCACGATGCCGCCATGGCCGAGCATGCCTTTGACCGCCGCCAGCGCCTCGTAATCCATCTGCACGCCGAGTCCGTCCGCCGGGATATAGGCGCCCAAGGGCCCGCCGACCTGGACGGCGCGGACCGGGCGGCCGCTGAGGGTGCCGCCGCCGAAGTCCTCGACCAGCTCCTTCAAGGTGATGCCGAAGGCCTTCTCGATCAAGCCGCCGCGCTTCACGTTTCCGGCGAGCTGGAAGGGCTGCGTGCCGCGAGAGCGGCCCATGCCGTAGTTCTTATAGAAGGCGGCGCCGTCATCGAGGATGACCGGCACGCTGGCGAAAGAGATGAGGTTGTTGATCGCGGTCGGCTTGCCGAACAGGCCCTGGATCGCCGGCAGCGGCGGCTTGAAGCGGATGACACCGCGCTTCCCCTCCAGGCTCTCCAGCAGCGAGGTCTCCTCGCCGCAGATATAGGCGCCGGCGCCGAGCCGGGTCTCGAGGTCGAAGGCCTTGCCGGAGCCGAGCACGCTGGATCCCAGATAGCCGGCCGCCCGTGCCGCCTCGATCGCCCGGTTCATCTGCCGGAACGAGGCCGGGTATTCCGAGCGGATGTAGATGAAGCCCTTGGTGGCGCCGGTGGCGAGGCCGGCGATGGTCATGCCCTCGATCAGCAGGAAGGGGTCGCCTTCCATCAGCATGCGGTCGGCGAAGGTGCCGCTGTCGCCTTCATCGGCGTTGCAGACGATGTATTTCTGCTCCGCCGGCGTCTCCAGCACCGTCTTCCACTTGATTCCGGTCGGGAAGCCGGCGCCGCCGCGGCCACGGAGACCGGACTCGGTCACCTCGGCGACGATCGCGGCCGGCGCCATGTGCAGCGCCTTCGCGAGACCGCGGAAGCCGCCATGGGCCTGGTATTCCTCGATCGACAAGGGATCGATGACGCCGCAGCGGGCGAAGGTCAGGCGCTCCTGGTTCTTGAGATAGGGCATGTCCTCGGGACGGCCGAGGGCGAGCTTGTGCTTCCCGCCGCCCAGGAAATCCGCGTCGAAGAGGCCAGGGAGATCGGCCGGCGACACCGGCCCGTAAGCGACCCGGCCGGCGGCGGTGGCGACCTCGACCATCGGCTCCAGCCAGAAGAGGCCGCGCGAGCCGTTGCGCACGATCTCGACCTCGCGCTGCCGCTCGCGCGCCAAGCGCTCGATGCCACGCGCGACCTGGTCGGCGCCGACCGCGACCGCGGAGCTGTCCATCGGGACATAGATCCGGACCTTGCTCATTCCGCGGCCTCCCGTCGGCCGGCCTCGGCCTCGCGCATCAGGGTGTCGAGCCGCTCGTCGCTCAGCCGGCCATGGATCTCGCCGTCGATCAGCGCGGAGGGCCCGCAAGCGCAGTTCCCCAGACAATAGACCGGCTCCAGCGACCAGCGCTGGTCGGGGGTGCGGCCGTGATAGTCGATCCCGAGCTTCGCCTTCGCATGGGCCTCGAGCGCGCGGGCGCCGACCGATTGGCAGGCCTCGGCGCGGCAGATCTGCAGGGTATGGGCCGCCGGCGGCTGGCGGCGGAAGTCGTGATAGAAGGTGATGACGCCGTGCACCTCGGCGCGGCTGAGATTGAGCAGGTCGGCGATGTCCGCGACCGCGGCATCATCGACATAGCCGAACCGGTCTTGCAGCGCGTGCAAGATCGGGATCAAGGCGCCGTCGAGGCCCTGGTACGTCTCCATGATGCGCCGCGCCTCGGCTGCGTCCCAAACTGCGTCGGCACCGCCCTGGGAAGCCATCGAAGACCCGTCGCTGGTCGCTGTCGACATCCGTTCCGCTGCTCCGTCTCAGACCAGAAAATCGTGGACCCTCAAGCATTTGAGGTCAAGCCGCCCGGCATTATCGTTTGATAAGCGAAAGTTATCAAAACCTGTCGGCACTCTCCTTTTCCTACGCCCGCGGCGGGCCGCCGCTTCGGTCCCAGCGACCGGAAATCCCCCGCTTGCGCCGCCCCGCGTGGATGCCGAAGCCGGTAGATAGGAATAATTAGCTATCCCGATGCCTGGACCGATCGGCGCCGCTCGCAAAGCAAGAGGCGGCGGGCACCGGCCCGCCGCCTCTCTCTTATACTCTAGCTGTCTCGCGGCGATCAGGGCTGCGAGGTCGAGCCCCCCGACGTTCCGCCGCTGGGGGCGGTCGGAGTGGCCGGCTGTTGCTGCTGGTTCATCTCCGAGTTGATCTGGTCCGAGGTCTTGAAGTCCGGCGCCGCTTCCAGCTGGTCCTTGGTATAGCTGACCTGGACCTGCTGCTGCTCCGGCTTCACGTCGATCTCCTTCCAGGTGAGACCCACCGACTTCGCGCCGACGCCGAGCAGGCCGCCGACCGAGAGCACGACGCCGGTCGCCTTGCCGTCCTTGTCGAGCAGGATGTCATGCACGGTGCCGATCTTGTCGCGCTGGGCGTTGTAGACGTTCATGCCGATCAGCTTGTTGGCGCTGACCTCGTTGTCGCTCTGGGCGGAGATGACGGCGTCGCTCGGCGGCGGCGTCGCCGGCGTCGCATTGGCCGACGCATCCGGCGCCGGGGCTGTGGTCTGGGAGTTCATATCGGTCCCGCCGCTGTTCGAGGCCGGCGGCTGCGGGGTGGTCACCGGCGGCTGGGCTGGCTGCGGGGTGGTCGTCGCGTTCTGCGCATAGGCCGCGGAGCCGAGCGCCAGAAGCGAGGCCGCCGCGGTGGTCATTAACAGGCGCTTCATCATTTCCTGTCTCCTTATAACTCTGAGCGGCCCTTGGGATCTGCCGTCGCGGCGCGCCGAGCATGCGCAT
>DATKNM010000178.1:0-2225 GCA_035541335.1 Binatia bacterium | reverse complement strand
CGAAGCCCGCGGCGGCAGGTACTTGTTGACCGGCCGATAGCCGAGCTCCGGCATGAGATCGTAGCCGCCGCGTTCCTCGACCAGAAGCGAGACCGGCGAGGATGCGTCGCCGAGATCGCCGAAATGCCGGGCGCCCACCGGGCAGGCGGCGACGCAGGCCGGCACGCGGTCGCGCTCGTCCAGGGTCTCGTTGTAGATGCGGTCGATGCAGAGCGTGCATTTCTTCATCACCCCCTCGGCCCGGTCATACTCCCGCGCGCCATAGGGGCAGGCCCAGGAGCAGAGCTTGCAGCCGATGCACTTCGCCTCGTCCACCAGCACGATGCCGTCCGCCGCGCGCTTGAACGAGGCGCCGGTCGGACAGACCGTGACGCAGGCGGGCTCGGCGCAATGCAGGCAGGATTTCGGGAAATGCACCGTGCGGCCGGCGGCGCCGTCGCCGGCTTCGAAGGTATGGATGCGGTTGAACCAGACGCCGTCGGGCGACGCGCCATAGGCGTCGAAGTCGGTCAGCGGCGCCGCGTGCCCGCCGCTGTTCCATTCCTTGCAGTTGACGGCGCAGGCATGGCAGCCGACGCAAACGTCGAGATCGATCACCAGGCCGAGCTGCTTTGGCGGCGTCGCGGGAAGAGTGGTCATCGCGGGTTGCGTCCGCGACGGAACCGCGCGCCGTATTGCAGCCGCTCCGGTGGTCTCTGCAGTGGCGGCCGCAGCGCCGGGAAAGCGGGCGCGGTCGTCTCCGCCTCTTCCGGCGCGCACTTCACCAGGCGCACCTTCAGGTCGTACCACGCCGCCTGTCCGGTCACCGGATCGGCATTGGCATAGCGGTAGCCGTCCTCTCGCGGCGGCAGCAATTCCGAGATCACGTGATTCAAAAGGAAGCCTTTGCGCGCTTCCGGTGCGTTGGGTGCGAGGTTCCAGGCGCCCGCGCGCTTGCCGATGGCGTTCCAGGTCCAGACCGTGTCGGGGTTGACGCCCTCCATCAGCTTCACCGGCGCCTTCACCCGGCTATGGGGACTCTCGATCCACACCCAGTCGCCGTCGGCGAGGCCGAGCTTCTCCCCGGTCCCGCGATGCATGAACAGCGCGTTCTCCGCCTGGATCTGCCGCAGCCAGGCATTCTGCGAGCCCCAGGAATGGTACATGTGCATCGGCCGCTGGGTGATGGCATGGAGCGGATAGATCTTATCATCCACTTCCTCCCCGAACGGCGGATGCCAGTCCGGCAGCGGGTCGAAGCGCTCGCGCAACCGCGCGCGATCCGCTTCCGGCGGCAGCTTCGCGCCGAAGCCTTCGCCGGCGCGCTGGAAGCGGCGCAGCGGCTCGGAATAGATCTGCAGCACGATCTGGTCGCGCAGGTCCTTCAAGCCCAGCCCGATCGCCCAGTCGAAATAGTCGCGGTTGGCGTGGCGGAAGAACTTGGCGTTGTCCGGAATCTCCGCCCGCCAGTGGCAGCCGTTCTCGATGTAACGGTCGAGCTGGTTCGGGTTGGGCGCGCCCTTGCCGCTCTCTTCGCCGTTGCCGCGCCAGCCGGCCAGCATGCCGACGCCCGGCCGGCGCTGGTGATGGATCAGGTAGTCCTTGAGGCCGCCGGGATACTTCGCCGTGCCGTCCGCGTTGGTCATGTTCGGGAGGCCGAGCCGCGCGCCGAGGTCCAAGAGCACGTCCTGGAACGGCCGCACGTCGCGATCGGGCTGCAGCACCGGCTGGCGGATCGCATCTGCCGCACCGTCGGCGTCGCAGATCGGGCGGTCGAGCAGCGAGATGCAGTCCCAGCGCTCGAGATAGGTGGTGTCCGGCAGCACCAGGTCGGCATAGGCCACCGTCTCCGAGTAATAGGCATCGACGTAGATGAAGTGCGGGATCTTGTATTCGCCGGTGGCGGGATCCTTGTCGGCGAGCTTCGCCATGGTGCCCGACGTGTTCATCGCCGAGTTCCACGCCATGTTCGCCATGTAGAGGAAGAGCGTGTCGATCGGATAGGGATCGCCGGCCCAGGCGTTGTGGATCACCATATGCATGAGGCCGTGGGAGGAAAGAGGCGCCTCCCAGGAGAAGGCCTTGTCGATCCGCTTCGCCTTGCCGGCGGCATCGACCAGCAGATGCTCCGGCCCCAGCGGAAATCCGAGCGGCGGTCCCTTCAGGGGCTGCAGCGGGCCGGTCGCGTCGGTCGGGAGCTGCGGCATCGGGATCGCCCGCGGGAAGGGCGGCTTGTAGCGGAAGCC
>DATKNM010000177.1:0-3998 GCA_035541335.1 Binatia bacterium | reverse complement strand
ACCGCCCGGCGATAGCCCATGGTCCTGGCGATGTACTTGCCGACCGAGACGCCGCCGGTGAAGGTGATGAGATCGACATTGGGATCGGTCAGCAGGGTGTCGGCGATCTCCTTCGGGTCGCCGGTCACCACCTGGAACATCTCCCGCGGGAGGCCCGCCTCGTAGAGCACGTCGGCCAGCATCAGCGCCGAGAACGGCGTCTTCTCGCTCGGCTTCAGCACCATGCGGTTGTTGGTGGCGATCGACGGCGCCACCTTGTGCGCGACCTGGTTCAGCGGATGGTTGAATGGCGTGATGGCCGAGATGACCCCCAGCAGCGGATCGCGCTGGGTGTAGATCCGGCGCTTCTTGCCGTGCGGGGTGATGTCGCAGGAGAAGATCTCGCCGTCGTCCTTGATGACGATGTTGCCAGCGAGATGGAAGACGTCATAGGCGCGCCCGACCTCGTAGAGCGTATCCTTGAGGCTCAAGCCCGATTCCGCGGTGATCAACTCCGCGATCTGCTGCCGGCGGGAGACCAGGATCTCCGCGGTCTTGTGCAGGATCGCACTGCGATCGGCGCGGGAGAGCGTCGCCTTATAGGCCTTGGCGACGGCGAAGGCCTGGCGGATATCCTCTACCGAGGCCTTCGGGCAGGTGCCGACGACCTTGCCGGTATAGGGATCGAAGACGTCGAAGCTGCGGTCGCCGCCGCCGAAGCTGCCGGCGACGCGCATCTTCTCTTTACGGATCACACCCATGATCAAACGGCCCTGTCGAGTTGGGATTCGGAGACGGCATAGTTCAGCGCGAGATCGAAGGCGCTGAAATTGCGCAGGCGGTAGCCCTGAGGCAGCGCTTGCAGACGGCGGTTCAGAATGACCGGAACCTTCTGCTCGGTCATGCCGCCATGGGAGCGCAGCGGCCGCGTCAGACCGGAGAGGTCGTGCTTCGCGACGCTGGTGCCGATGGCGAAGAGCCGCTCCGAGACGACGATCACGTCGCCGACGCGGTCCTCCGGCAGCTCGAAGCGCTTGCAGCCGGCGGCGCGATCGACCGCCAGCTCCACGCCCGGCAGCTTGGCGATCCGCGCGATGATGTCGGCCTGGTCGGCGCCGTCCGGCAGATAGACGGTCGCGAACGAGCCGAGCGCGCCGTGATGGACGACGTAAGGGTCGGTGATCGGCAGAATCACCCGCGCTTTGCCCTTGCCGAGCCACCCGTCCAGCACGTCCTGGAGGTAGATCACCTGGGGCTTCAGGTCGGCGCCGTGCTTGTCGTTCATGCCGTGGTCGGCGGTCAGCACGATCTCGGCGCCCATGGCATCCATCTCGGCGAGATAGCCGTCCATCATGCGGTAGAAGTCGTTCGCGACCGCGTCGCCCGGCGCATACTTGTGCTGGATGTAATCCGTGGTCGAGAGATACATGATGTCCGGCCGCTTCGCCTTCAGGAGCTTGGTGCCGGCGGCGAACACGAACTCGCTCAAGTCCGCGCTATAGACCGACGGCAGCGGCTTGCCGACGAAGGACAGCACGTCGCCGATCCCGTGCTCCGCCTCGGTCGCCTGGTCGGCCTTCTCGGCGGAGAAGCAGATGCCCTTCATGCCCTTGCCGAGCAGCAGGCGCAGCTTGTCCTTCGCCGTCACCACGGCCACCTTGGCTCCGGCATCGGAGAAGGTCGCCAGAATGGTGGGCGCGCGGAGGAATTTCGGATCGTTCATCATCACTTCGGTGCCGCTCTCGCGGTCGAAGAGGTAGTTGCCGCAAATGCCGTGCACGGCGGGCGGCGCGCCGGTGACGATCGAGAGGTTGTTCGGGTTGGTGAAGCTCGGCACGACGCAGTCGCCGATCAGGTCGGCGCCGGTCTTCACTGCCTTGGCGAGCCAGGGCATGGCGCCGGCGGCGATCGCCTTCGTGAGGTATTCGGGCTCGCAGCCATCGACGCAGACGACGACCAGCGGCTGCTTCGGCCAGGCATAGCTCTTGCCGTTGACGGTGACGTTCTTCATGCTCGCTACTCCGCGGCCTTCTTGTTGGGACGACCCGAGGCGACGCCGAGCTGCGCCATGACGTCCTTGGCCGCGGCAAGGAAGGCCCTCATCTCCGCCTCTCCCAGGTGCCCGATGCAGCCGATCCGGAAGCTGTCGGCCACGGTCAGCTTGCCCGGATAGATCACGAAGCCTCTTTCGCGCAGCCCGTCATAGAACTTCTCGAACACGAACATCGGATCGGCCGGCATGTGGAAAGTCACGATGATCGGCGCCTGGAGGCGGTCCGGCAGCAGCGTCTCGAAGCCCAGCGCCCGCATGCCCTCGACCAGGATCTTATGGTTGTTGCGATAGCGGCCGCCGCGGCCGGCGACGCCGCCCTCCTGCTCGTGCTCGGTCAGGGCCTGGTCGAAGGCGACGATGCAGTGGATCGGCGGCGTGAAGCGATACTGGCTGGTCTTCTCCAGGCTCTGCCACTGCTCGAAGAGATCGAGCGACAGCGAGGCGGCATTTCCCTTGGTCTTCTCCAGGGCGGAAATGCGGCAGAGCACGACGCCGAGGCCCGGCACGCCTTCGATGCATTTGTTCGACGACGCCGCGACCGCGTCGAAGGTCACGCTCTTGGCATCGAGCGGCAGCGCGCCGAAGGCGCTCATGGCGTCGATCAGCAGCTTGCGGCCGGCGGCGGCCACGACCTGCGAGACTTCGGCGATCGGATTGAGGATGCCGGACGTGGTCTCGCACTGGACGACGGCAACATGGGTGATCGCCGGATCGGCGGCAAGCGCGTCGCGCACCTTCGCGGCATCGACCGGCTGGTCCTCGGCCCATTCCAGGATCGCGGTGGCGCGGCGGGTGTATTCGCAGATCTTCGCCATGCGCTTGCCATAGGCGCCGTTGATCAGGATCAGCAGCTTGTCCTTCGAGCCAACGAAGGCGCCGAGCATCGCCTCGACCGCGAAGGTGCCGCTGCCCTGCATCGGCACGCAGGTGAAATCCTTCCCGCCGCCGATCAGATCGACCAGGCGCTTCCGCATGCGGTTGTTGATGGCGATGAAGCCGGCGTCGCGGGAGCCCCAGTCGTGCAGCATCGCCTGCTTCACCGTCAGGGAGGTGGTGAGCGGGCCGGGGGTCAGGAGCCAGGGGTCGTGGGCCGTCATGGGTGAGGATCTCTTTCCGGGGTTCGCGATCGCTGGATTATCTGCGAGGGTCGTACTATAAATCCAATCGTTAACAGTTATGTGACCCATAGGCCAAACCTATTCTGTCATGACCATCAGCCAGAGCCAGCTCCGGGCCTTCCACGCGGTCGCCACCGAGGGCAGCTTCACCAAGGCCGCCAACAACTTGAACGTCACCCAGCCGACCCTCTCCGGCCAGGTCCGGGCCTTGGAGGAACGCTACGGGGTCCACCTGTTCGACCGCCGGCGCCGCAAGATCGAGGTGACCGACATCGGGCGGCAGCTCCTGGAGATCACCTGGCGCCTGTTCAGCCTGGAAATCGAGGCGGAGCAGGTCCTGACCGCGGCCAAGGGGTTGAAGCGCGGCCATCTGCGGATCGGGGCGGATGCGCCCTATCACTCGATCCCATTCCTGGCCCTGTTCAACCGGCGCTATCCCAATCTCCGGCTCTCCATGTCGATCGGCAACTCCTCGAAGCTGCAGGAGGATCTCCTGGACCAGAGCTGCGACGTGGCGATCGCGGCCAATGTCCATCCCGACCCCCGCATCCATGCGATCCCGTTCCGCCAAGACCAGCTGATTGCCTTCGTCGACCGTGCCCATCCCTGGGCGAAGCGGCGGCGCATCAAGATCGCCGAGCTGGCGGGCCGGCGGCTGGTGCTGCGCGAGCCCTCCTCCACCACGCGCCAATGCTTCGACAGCGCGATGCACGCCGCCGGGGTCAAGACCGGCGAAGTCCTGGAGATCGGCAGCCGGGAGGCGATCCGCGAAGCCGTTGCCGCCGGCCTCGGCATCGGCATCGTGGCGCGGGCGGAATTCGGCGACGACATGCGCCTGAAGGCGCTGG
>DATKNM010000176.1:0-15854 GCA_035541335.1 Binatia bacterium | reverse complement strand
CGATCCCGATATCGCGCAGCATGTAGTCGGGCTGCTTCAGCAGAAGCGCCTCGTCGCGGCGGATGCGGCGCCAGCGCAGAAAGCGCTCGAGCAGCCGCGCCAGCAGGCCGTGGCTCGCGGCCCGCGCCTGGCGCTCGATGGCGCGCCGATCGATGAGCGGGTGGTCGATGAGCGGGTGGTCGATGAGCGGGCGCTCTGCTTCGGCGCTCCGGTTTTCCACCGAGTAAAGGAAGAGGTCCATCATGTGCAGCGTCTCCGATGAGAGGGCGCGGCGCAGATGGGGTCTCTAAACCCCACCCCGCGCCGCCGAGTCACCTGAACTTAGCGCATCGCGGTGTCGGGAGCGTGTGACTCGTGTCACGACTGTGCGAAGTCACAACATTGTGACGCCAGATTTATCGCGGATTTTGGAAATTTACCCACAGCCTGTATCGATACAATGTGGCGAATGCCACATTCTCTAGGAATGCCGAAGCGCCGGTCCCAGGCGGAGCGCCGCCGCCATGGCGAGGGCCGTGATTCCGGCCATGATCCGGGCGCCCGCCGTCCAGCCGAGGCCGAGGGCATGGCTGCCGGTCCCGATCAGCTCCGCCAGCAGGATCGGGCCGAGGAATACGCCGATATTCCGCCCGGTCATCAGGGTGCCAAAGAAGGCGGCGCCGGCGGGCCGGCGGGCGATGGCATGCGGCAGGTGGAAGAGGCAGGCCGGCGTGACGCCCGCACCGATGCCGTAGATCACGAGGCCGGCGATCCCGGTCATGCCGGAGAGCCAGGGCTGCGCGAACCAGATCGCCGTCTGGCCGAGCAGCGCCGCGGTGAGGGCCGGGACCAGCGGCAGGCGGTGGCGCAAGCCCCAGCCGGTGAGGATGCTGCAGGTGAGCAACACCACCACCGGCACCAGGTAAGCGAGCACCGCCGCGGCGCGGTCCAGGGCCAGCACCACGGTCAGATACTGGGTAAGCCAGGTCATGAAGGCGAAGTACTGCGCCGACCAGAGCAGGAAGATCGCGCCGGCGAAGATCAGCGCCCGATGCTGTGCGGCGTCCGGCCGGCGCCCCGGCACGCGTGCGACGGTCGCGCCGCGCCGCGCGCCACCCAGCAGGAACCAGCCCCAGGCGGCAAGCGGCACCGTCATCCCGAGCCCGAGCAGCCAGAGCCACCGCCAGTCGTCGAAGGCGAGCGCCGCCAGCGCCGCCGCGATCTGCCCCATGGGGATCCAGCCGGCGAGGAGCCCGGTCACCAGCGGCAGGTCGTGCGGCCTCGCTGCTCCCGCGGCGATGGCCGGCCCGGCCAGTGCCGCCAGCGCGAAAGCCAGGCCCTCGATGCCGCGCGATGCCAGCATCAGGGGGCTCGACCACGGTGCGACCAGGGCAACTGTGATGCCGATCACAGTCAGGACGAAAAGTAAAATAATGCCGCGGCCGAGATACATATCCAGATGACGGCCGATCGGCGCCGAGGCGAGCAGACCGACCAGCGCATAGACCGACATAAAGCCCGCGGCGATGACGGGGTCATGTGGATAACGCGCTAGAAAGTCCGGCAGAATCGGCGGCAGTTTGAACTGCTGATATGCGGCGAAGGCGCCCAGCGCGACGCCGAAGGCGACCCGGGACCAGTCGGTGCTGTCGCGGACAAGAGTCCGTCCGTCGGCCTCCATGCTGGGTGTTCCGGGGTTCCTGACTTTGCAAGCGTCCGGGAACAATGCCATCATTTCGGGACGCAGGACAGTCGGGGCGATTACCCGTGGGGAAACGGTTCGGCGCGGACGGTGGTGATCTCGCCCACATGCTGGGCTAAACCATCGGCCAGTCCAAGGAACGCGCGATTGACGACCTCCGGCGAATTTTCAGTACGGTTCTGGGGCGTACGCGGCTCGATCGCTTGCTGCAGCGCCGATTATGCGCGCTACGGCGGGAACACCAGCTGTGTCGAGGTGCGCTGCGGCGATCGCATCCTGATCTTCGACGCCGGCACCGGAATCCGGCCGCTCGGCAAGCTGCTGATCCAGTCGCTGCCGGTGACGGCGAACATCTTCTTCACCCACACGCATCTCGACCACATCGTCGGCCTGCCGTTCTTCGCGCCGCTCTACAAGCCCGGCAGCAAGATCAGCATCTGGTCCGGCCATCTCGAGGCGCCGCTGACCTTCAAGGACGCGCTCTCGCACCTGATGGCGCCGCCGCTCTTTCCGGTGCCGCCGACGGTCTTCGCCAGCGAGCCGATCTTCAAGGATTTCCACGCCGGAGACACGTTGAAGCCCCTGGACGGCGTCACGTTGCGCACGGCGCCGCTCAATCACCCAAACGGCGCCACCGGCTATCGCGTCGAGTGGCAGGGGAAGTCGATCTGCTACGTCACCGATTGCGAGCACAACGGCAAGGGACCGGATCCTGTCGTCGTCGATCTCATCCGCAACGCCGACGTCTTCATCTACGACACCAGCTACACCGACGACGAATATCCGACCTATGCCGGATGGGGCCATTCCACCTGGCAGGAAGGCGCGCGCCTTGCGGATGCAGCCGGCGTGAAGCAGTTCGTGCTCTTCCATCATGATCCGAGTCATACCGATGCCGTCATGGACAGGATCGCCGCCGCCGCCGCCGCAATGCGCCCCGGCACCATCGCCGCGCGCGAGGGCATGATCCTCAACGCCTGAGCCCGCGACGGCGCTCTCTACATCTTCATTGTTTTTCTCAACTATTGGGCCGCAGACGCCTTAACCATGCAGCATCTGTGGCAATTAACGACCGCATTCTTGCCCGACGCATCGAAACACGATTAAGCTATAAGTTGTAGAGGGCTGCCGGGCCGAGCAAATGGCATCGTAAGTTTTACGACCGGCGGTCGTTGCTCTGAAGTGGGAGACGGTGCGCGGCCGTGGGAAGCCGCGCACGGGAGTCGGCCAGAAATCGGGAGCAGGCCATGTACATCAGGCCTTCGCGGCGATCGCATCCGGCGCGGTCTTACCCGCGCATCCTCGTCATCGACAGGGATGAAGCGGACCGCCACAGCATGCAACGCATCCTGGCGCGTCACGGCCTGCCGTCGCTCGCCGCTGCGGATTGTTGCACCGCCCGCCGGCTGATCGAGAGCCGGGGCATGGATCTCATCATTGTGCCGGTGACGTCTCTCGCCGGCGAGGGCGCCGCGTTGCGGACGGTGCTTCTTGACGTCGGACTGAAGGTGATCGTCACCGCCGATTGCCACGCGTGGCTGGGCTTCGATTTTCTCGACGCCGCCAATGCGCTCGGCGCTTCGGTGGTGCTGCAGAAGCCGTTCACCGGAGCGGTGATGATGCAGGCCGTCGCGCAGGTGCTTGCACTGCCCGATGTCTCCGACCGCGGGCCCGACGCCGGCACCCGGAAGCTGCCGGTCGATGGGCTCGAATCCGAATGGGCCGACTTCGACTGGACGGGTGACCGGCCGCCGCACTAACGCGGTGTCGCGCGTCGCTCCGGCGCGACCGGCAGGCGGATACTGACGGTGGTGCCGCGGCCGGGTTCGCTCTCCAGCCGGAAGGTCCCGCCCGAAAGCTCGATCTGTGCCTTGGCGATCGGCAAGCCGAGACCGGTGCCCTGCTGGCGGCGCGACTGGGAATTGTCCGCCTGGCCGAACGGCTCCAGCACCTTCACGATGTCCTTGGCGGCGATGCCGATGCCGGTGTCGCTGACCGCGAGCTCGACCATCTCGCCATCCGCCGGCCGTGCGCTCACCGTTACCCGGCCGCCCTTCGGCGTGAACTTGACGGCGTTGGTGAGGAGATTGTTCAGCACCTGCCGGATCGCCCGGGGATCGACCAGGATCGGCGGCAGGTCGGCGGGCAGGTCGCGCACCAGGGCGACGCCGGCGGCCTCGGCGCGGCCGGTCACCAGGCGGAGCGAATCCGAGACCGCCTCGGTCGCGGGAACCGGCTCCGGGAAGAGCTCCATGCGACCGGCCTCGATCTTCGAGAAGTCGAGGATGTCGTTGATGATGTCGAGCAACAACTTGCCGCTCTTGTGCACGTCCTTGGCGTAGTCCGTGTATTGCGGCGCGCCCAGGGGGCCGAAGAACTCCAGCTGCATCATCTCCGAGAAGCCGAGGATCGCGTTCAGCGGCGTGCGGAGCTCGTGGCTCACATTGGCGACGAATTCCGACTTCGCACGGTTGGCCATCTCCGCCTGGTTCTTCGCGTCGCGCAGGCTCTCCTCGGTGCGGATCCGGTTGGTGACGTCCTGCAGGATGCCGACGAAATGGATGAGGCGCCCGTTCTCGTCGTTGAGCGGGCTGATGTTGACCTCGTTCCAGAAGGTGCGGCCGTCCTTGCGATAATTGCGGACCGTGACGGTGACGGCGCGGCCGACCGCGATCGCGCGGCGCATGCGCTCGACCGCCTCGCGATCGGTGTCGCGGCCCTGCAGGAACCGGCAGTTGCGGCCCATCGCCTCGGCGGTGGTGTAGCCGGTCATGCGGGTGAAGGCGGCGTTGGCGAACACGATCGGCTGGTCCGGCTGGGTCGCGTCGCAGATCACGATCCCGCTGGTGACCGAGGCGACCGTGCTGGCGAGCACCGCGTTGCGCTGGGCGAGCTCGGCGAATTGCAGCTCGCGATGCTTGATCGCGGTGATGTCGCGCATCACGCGGAGCGTGCCACCGTCGGCGACGCGCTGCTCCAGAATCTGCACCCAGCCCCGATCGCCGCGCGCCTGCTCCAGGCGCCAGGGCAGGCTGCGATGCCGGTCGAGCGCCGCTTCGAGTGCGGCGGCTCCGTCTACGTCGCCGCGGCGCTCGATCTCGGCGCGCAGCAGGTCGACATAGCCGACGCCGGGCTCGAGATCCGCCGCGAGATCGCGGTTGAGCGCCCGGTACTGGCCGTTGCAGGCGAGCAGGCGGTCATTGCCGTCGAAGACGGCGATCCCCTCCGGCAGCTCGGCGATGATCCGCGCCAGCAGCGGCGTGATCGAGACGCGATCCTCGGTGGCACCGGCGATGAGGCCGCTCGGCAGCGGTGCGCCGCCCGGCCATTCGCCGAGCACCAGGCGGTGGATCGCCCAGAGCGCCGGCACGTGCAGAACCGCGGCGGCGAGGATGACGATGACGCCGGCCGGCGCGCTGGTCCCGAGCGCGGGGAGGAGCAGCAGCGCCGGCACCAGGCCGATCGCGGAGCGCCGCCAATCGCCCGTGGCAACCTCGATCGACTGAGGCGCCGCCTCGTCCCTTGGCTTCGCCCAGGTCCAGCCGAGCCACGAGGCGAGCGGCTCGAGCCGCGCGCGGATGAGCGCGATCCCGGTGCCGAGCAGGAACAGGAGAAGCAGCGCCGCCGGCCAGGCCGCGCCGAGGCTGAACACCAGGATTGCCAGCGTCGTCGTCACCGTGGCGGCGAGGCCAAACGCCGCATCGGCGGCGAGGGCGACCAGGGGCGGCAGCAATGCCGCCTCGAACGCCGCGGCGGCGGCGAGCGGCGTCCGTTCCGGCAGCGCCAGGAAGAGCGGGAGGAGCGCCAGCGCCGCGCTGCCGCCGATCAGCGCGCCGGCGCCGAGATTCCCGGGTCGGCCGAAACGGCGCCAGCGACCGAGATCGGCCAGGCGATAAGCGATCGCCACCGTGAGGACCAGCGCGAGACCGGCCCAGGGCAGGTCCAGGGGCAGCACCACCGAAAGTGCGGCGGCGGGATCGTTCAAGGCGCGCTCCGAAAACTCCGACTCGGATGCCGCCTTGTAGCACATTCGGAGCAGCCGGCGCGGCGATCCGTTCGCCGCGCCGGTGCTATCCCAAGGGGCGCTAACCCGAAGGTTGCAATCTCAGGGAAGGTTCAGTTGACGACGCGCCGCTCTTCGGCCTGGCTGCGGCTGCGGCGCCGCGGCCGGATCTTGATCTCCGGCGTTTCGTCAAGCGTGTCGGTGAGGTCGGCGTCGGCGACCGGCGGGACGCTGCGGCGCGGCTGCACCATCAGCTCTTCATCCAGGATCCGCTTCAGGTCGAGCCGCGCCCGCGACACCCGGCTCTTCACCGTGCCCACCGGGCAGCGGCAATGCTCGGCCACTTCCTCGTAGCTCAAGTCGCCGTTGCCGACCAGCATCAGCACCTCGCGTTGCCGCGGGCTCAGCTGGATGAAGGCGCGGCGGAAATCGCAGAAGGAAAGCGAGTCCTCCTGGGTCGGGCCGATGGAAGGCTGGTTGTAGATGTTGTCGTCGAGCGCCACCACGCGGTTCCAGCGCTTGCGACCCTCGGTATAGAAGGCATTACGCAGGATGGTGAAGATCCAAGCCTTGAAGTTGGTGCCGGGCCGGAACTGGTGCGCCGCGGCGAGCGCCCGCGCGACCGCTTCGCCGACCAGATCGTCGGCCTGATCGCGAGTCGAGGCGAGGGAGCGTGCGAAGGCGCGCAGGTGGGGGAGATGTTCGACGACGGCGGCGCTTACTTCCGAGAAGCGCGAATCGATGTTGGAATCGACAGCCGATGGGGTTTTGGGATGTCCCATAGCACGACCTCTTAGCTTGGCCCAACCGAAGTCAGACGCGTTGACATCACAACACGCCGCGGCGAATTCCCCGGCGCTGCTTTGTTGAGCCGCTCCGCCTCACTGCTGTTGACTCCCCACTGCAGCGAGGACCCGAACCAGACGCGAGCGACTCCCTCGTCAGGTCGGCCACGAAACCCTTTAGCTCCGGGCCGACGAAGTTGGCGATCCAGCCACCGGTCGTAGCCGGCGACATTCGCGCGAGCTTCCTTTGCGCTCGCTACGCACCTATCCGTTCTGCAGATTCTGCGGTCTCTTTGATCCGCCGCCCTAGCCGGAGATACGTTCGTTTTCGAATCGCATTGGCGAGCGGCGTGAGAGAACTATGCGAGCCTTCGCGCACGCGATCAACAGCGCGGTTCGCGGCGCTTTCATCATCGTGTGGGATTGCTAGAACGTTGCGATAACGAAACGCGGCGACAATGAGGCGATTTCAGGGAAATACCGCGAACCGCCCATTTGCGCTTGAGGCGCGGTGAGTTCGGGGATCGCGCGCGGCCTTGCAGTGCCTCTCATTATACGCGCTGCACCGGTCGGTGCCTGCGAATCCCGCGCGAAAACTCATCCATACGGGTGTATTCGCGTGTTTTCCGTTTCACCCCTCCGACTCGGAACGCGTCCTTGGAGCGCGTCGCGCACGCTGACCGAGACAGTCAGTCTGAACGGGGGAGTTTACTTCGCCCTTTCGTGCCGCGGCGGGAAGCGGGTCAGGGCGCCGCGCGTCCGGCGTGCAGGCGTAGGAACCGCACCGGGTCGATGGGGTTCTCTCTGCACGGACCGCCGAGGCTGTTCCGGTCGCAGTTGCTGCGCCGGACGGTCGAGGGAGGGCCGCAGGACCGATGGAGGACTTCATATGCTGGGTTGGGCACTCGTGTTCCTGGTCGTGGCGCTGATCGCCGGTCTGCTCGGCTTCACCGGCTTGTCGGTCGCCTCGGCGGGGATCGCTCAGATTCTGTTCTATATCTTCGTCGTGCTGTTCGTGATCAGCAGCATCGTCTACCTGATCCGGGGCCGCGCGCCGCCAACAGTGTGATCGTGACCGTGTGACGCGCGATCGTCCATCAAAGAGCCGACCAAAAGAAAGGGCGCCTTGCGGCGCCCTTTCCCGTTTCGGCTTTCGCCTTCGCGTCATCACCAAGTCGAGGTGAGGTCACGGTTGGCGTCGCGGAAGGTCTTGATCTGCTTCTCGGCCTCTTCCCGCGCAATGCCGTAGCGCTTCTGAATCCGGCCGGAGAGCTCGTCGGCCGAGCCTTCGAGGACAGTGAAGTCGTCGTCGGTGAGCTTGCCCCACTGCTGCTTCAGCTTGCCCTTCAGTTCCTTCCAGTTGCCCGACACTTGATCCTTGTTCATTGCATTCTCCTCATGCGTTCGTGGTTGCTTAGGAGTTCGCGGCGCAGAACTCCTGTCCAAAAACCCGAAGACGCTTGCGGCGTTCCGCTCCGCAATGCCGCCGTGGAATCGGAGCGCACTGCGGCGCCGCTGCGCCGGAGCAATGCGAGCGGAACCATCATCCGCGCATCCCATTCCTGTAGCACGGGGACAGATCATCACCGCGGACCATCCGCGGCGACACCGAACACGGATCACGACGGAGCATGAAAATGAGCTTTGAACTGAAGCCGCTGCCTTTCGCGGAGAACGCGCTCGAGCCCCACATGTCGGCCCGCACGCTGCAGTTCCACTACGGCAAGCACCACAAGGCCTATGTCACGAAGCTCAACGAGCTGGTGGCAAACACGCCGCTGGAGAAGAAGACGCTTTACGATCTCGTACGCGATCTCGCCGGCCAGCGGGGCGCGCGTCCGAAGAAGATCTTCAACAACGCCGGCCAGGTGTGGAACCACGAGTTCTTCTGGGAATCGATGGCGCCCGCGCGGCAATCCGGCGGTCAGGGCGGCGGCCACGGGGGCGGCGGCCACGGGGGTGGCCAGCCGGACGGCGAGCTCGCGCACATGATCGAGACCTCGTTCGGCGGCTACGACGCCTTCAAGGACCTGTTCAAGAAGACCGCGATGGACCAGTTCGGCAGCGGCTGGGTCTGGTTGATCGCCGATGGCGGCCGGCTCTCGGTCGTCAGCACCGCCAACGCCATGTCGCCGATGGCCGAGGACAAGGTGACGCTGCTCGGCTGCGACGTCTGGGAACACGCCTATTATCTCGACTACCAGAACCGCCGCGACGAGTTCGTCAACGTCTTCCTGGAGCACCTGGTGAACTGGGAGACCGCGGCCCAGCGCCTGCAGGGCGGCGAGCGCAAGGAATCGCTGCGCGCAGTGCGGGCCTGATCGATTTGCGTGCCTGATCAGTTTGCGTGAGCGAAGGATGCCGCCGGCCTCAGCGCCGGCGGTTCATCACCATGCCGGCGACGAAGGCGGCGAGCAGCACCGAGAGCGCATTGCGCTCGAGCACCCGCGACAATCCCTGCAGCGCTTCGAGGCCGGCCACCGCGCCGATCGGCGCCGCAGCTTCGGCGGCGGTCGGGCGCTCCTCATAGGTGCGGCCGCCGGACCAGCGTCGGCAGCAGAGCGCGACGATGAGTGCAATGACGGCAAAGCCGAGCGCAACGAGGGCGGCAGCCCAGATCGGACCGAGGCTCAGCGCGATCGCATAGAAGACCGCAAAGCCGAGCCATCCGATCGCCGCCGCCAGCAAGAGGGCGATCGCGACGCCTGCAATAAGACAGAGGGCGAGCTTGCGGCCGGCGCGGCGAAGCCCGGCGATGCCGGCGCCCGTTCCGGCCATCAGCGCCAGACGGATGAGCGTCCCCATGATGCCCTCCGATTCCGCCTACGCTCAGCGCAGCAGGCGGCCGATGATCGATCCGGCGATGAAGGCGATGGCGATGCTGGCAAGCGGTGACTCGCGTACCTGCTCCCGCAACGTCTCCGCGCCCTGTTCGGGGAGATCCTTCAGGTCCTCGGCCCGCGCGCGGGCGGCGGAGGCGCTGTGGCGCAACAAATCGGCGACCTGCTTCTTCAGCGCGGCAAGGTCGTCGCGGATCACGTCGTAGTCGCTGCCGGCCTGGGCCATGTCGAACCTCGCTTTCCGGATTTGCATCGGGCTGCATGTACAATACGCCGGGCGAGGCGGAGTTCCCCGGGTCGCATATGGACGAACCCGGAGGCACCGTCGCGGTGGCTCAGGCGCCGCCGGTCTTGGTCGGCGCCGCGGTCTCGTCCTTGTGGTCGGCGACGCCCATGCCCAGCAGCGCCTTGCGGACGCCGCGGAGGAGCTCGGCGGAATGGCCCTCCGGCAAGGATGCGGTCATGTTCTCCTCGGACGCGACCAGGTTCTCGCGGAGGTCGAACTCCCATTGCCGCAGCAGCTTCACCTTTTGCGGCTGCGACAGCTCGCTGGAAGCGACGATCTCGTCCGGGTGCCGATACGCCTTGGAGACGTCGGTCAGCACATCGTCGAAGCGGGCGTTGTTCATGACGTCCTTTCCCATCGTGGCACCATCGGTCGGCATCAGTCGGTTGCCGCTGTCGGGATAAACCCGATGCCGCGGGGCTCGTTCCTCGAAGGTTCGCGGCCCGGGACGGGTTCCCTGCAGGCAACAGAACGGAATCACACTCCGATCTGCCGTAACCCGGCTTTCCGCTTCCCGGGCTGCAGGCGAGGGCTCGCCTTCCGGCGCCAAAGCGTATAATCCTGGCGGCCGCGCTGTTGGGGAGAGGCTGCCGCCCGCGGCCTGATCGAATGTTCCGCGAAAGTATCATCTACATTCTCAGCAGGGTGCTCCCCAGCATCATCACCCTCGCGACCGGCGTCACGCTGACCTGGCTGCTGAAGCCGGAGCAATACGGCGTCTACGGCCTCGGCATGGGGCTGGTCGGCATGATCTGCTCCGGCTTCTTCGGCTGGCACACCATGAGCTTTGCGCGCTTCTACCAGTCCGGCGCGGAGAACCCGAAATACCTGCCGACCGTGGTGCAGACCTTCGTGATGCTGTGCGGGGTCAGCATCGTCTTTGCGATCATCGCCGCCGTCGGTTTCGGGATATTCGGCGCTCTCACGCCGGAATACCGCGTGCTGCTCCTGATCTGCGTGCCCGGCGGCTGGTGCTATTCCTGGTTCGAGCTCGCGGCGCGCATGCAGGTGGTGCGGTTCCGGCCGATGAGCTTCTTCTGGATGAACCTGCTGCGCAATGTCGGCATCCTGGTGCTCGGCCTGCTGCTCGCCTGGGCGACGCACTCGCCGTATTACGTGCTGGTGGGCAGCTTTACCGCGATGCTGGTCTCGGCCCTGGTGTTCAATTCCGGCGGACTCGATTTGCGGCCGCGGCTGTTCGACCGCGATGTCTGCTGGAGCCTGCTGAAGTTCGGCTGGCCGATCGCGTTCGTCCAGGTCCTCGGCAGCTTCTCGTTCCTGATCGACCGCCTGCTGCTCGACGCGCTCTCCGGCCCCGCCGAGGTCGGCTTCTACACCGTGGCCTATTCCCTGTCGCAGACCACGATCATGACCATCGGCTCGGGCATCGATTCGGCGATCTACTCCCGCACGGTGCGCGCCTCGGACAGCGGCGATGCGAAAGCGTTCCACGATCAGCTCGCAAAGAGCTGCATCTTGCTCCTCGGCCTGCTGGCGCCGGCTTCGATCGGTGCCGCGATGGTGGCGCCGACCCTGGCGCGGATCCTGGTCGCGCCGGAGTATATCGAGCCGGTCGGCCAGATCATCGCCTGGGTCTCGATCGGGGCGCTGATCTTCGGCTTCCGCGCCTATTACGTCGATCACGCTTTCCACTTCGGCGGGTCCACCCGGCCGCTGACCCTGGTGATCATCGTGATGGTGGGGACCAACGTCATCTGCGACCTGCTGCTGATCCCGAAATACGGCGCGGTCGGCACCGGCATGGCCGGCATTGCCGCCGCCGTCCTGTCGTTCATTCACTGCGTGATCGCCGCGCGGACGCGGATGCGCCTGCCGTTCCCGCTGCGGGACATCGCGAAGATCGGAATCGCGACACTGGCGATGGCGCTGTTTCTCTGGCCGCTGCATCGCCAGACCGGCGCGGACGTGATGCAGGCGCTCGGCTTCCCGGCGCCGGATGCGCACTGGAAGATCCGCGCCATCAACATCACCGTCCTCGCCTTCCAGGTCGCCGGCGGCGCGCTGGTCTACGGGCTCACCGCCACCGCCCTCGACCTGATGGGGCTTCGCGCCCGGGTGCGGGGTTCCTTCGGCATGCTGCTGCGGCGCGCCGGCTAGTCGTCTTCGTCGCCGGCTTCGTTCCCGTCTTCGGCCATGTCGTCGAGGTTGCTGCGCAGGTTGCGCAACAACCGCACCGCCAGCTCCGCAAGGCGCTCGGGCACCAGCGCCTTCTTCATCGAGATCGCCGCGCCGCGTTCCGGCATGACCTCCAGCAGCCCGAAGGCATGGGGCTCGTCGCCGTCGGAAAGCCCGATCACCGGCAGCGCGGAAAAGCGCTTGGCGAACTCCCGCACCATCGCGGCGCCGTTCATATCGGGGAGATGCAGATCGATCACCACCAGGCGCGGCCGGTCGCGCGCCGCGATCGCCAGGGCCTCGCGCCCGCTCGCCGCTCCCCGCGTGCGACAGCCGGCGGCCTCCAGCAGGTCGCAATAGCGCGCGTTCAGCCCTGCGTCATCGTCGACGACCAGAACCAACGGCCGATCATCGAGCCTGTCCTGCATCCGCCTGGATCCCTGCGGCTCTGCCCCGCCCCCTTGAGGCTAGGGCTGCCGCCGGGCGTGACCATGAGATGGATCAACCGCGAAAGGTGTGAATGGCTTGATCCGGATCACGGCCGTGGCTGACCCGGAGGGCAGGGTTCACCGCCCGGGAGCGATCCGGCGATAGGAGAGGGCCTCGGCCACGTGGAGCCGGCGCACGGTATCGGCGCCCTCCAGATCGGCAAGAGTGCGTGCCACGCGGAGCACGCGGTGATAGCCGCGGGCGGAAAGCTTGAACTTCTCGACGGCCTGCGCCAGGAGCTTCCGCCCCTCCGGCTCCGGCGTCGCCACCCGGTCCAGGAGCTCGCCGTCCGCCTCGGCATTGGTGCGGACGCCGCTCCCGGCATAGCGCGCGATCTGGACCGCGCGGGCCTGGGCGACCCGCGCCGCCACCTCGGCGCTCCCCTCGGCCGGCGGCGGCAAGGCAAGATCCGCGGCGGCGACCGCCGGCACGTCGACATGGAGATCGATGCGGTCGAACAGCGGCCCCGAGATCCTGGATTGGTAATCCTGCGCGCAGCGCGGCGCCTTCCCGCAGGCGAGGGACGCATCGTCCAGGTGTCCGCAGCGGCAGGGATTCATCGCCGCCACCAGCTGCACCCGCGCGGGGTAGGTGACATGCGCATTGGCGCGCGCGACCGTGACGCGCCCCGTCTCCATCGGCTGGCGCAGCGATTCCAGGGTCTGGCGCTGGAACTCTGGCAGCTCGTCCAGGAAGAGGACGCCGAGATGCGCCAGCGAAACCTCGCCCGGTCGCGCGCGCAAGCCCCCGCCGACCAGCGCCGGCAGCGAGGCCGAATGATGCGGGTCGCGGAACGGCCGCGCGCGCATCAGCCGCCCCTCGCTCAAGCTGCCGGCGAGGGAATGGATCATCGAGACTTCGAGGGCCTCGGCGGGATCGAGCGGCGGCAGGATGCCCGGCAGCCGCGCCGCCAGCATCGACTTGCCGGAGCCCGGCGGGCCGATCATCAAGAGGTTGTGCCCACCGGCCGCGGCGACTTCGAGCGCGCGCTTCGCCGTCTCCTGGCCCTTGATGTCTCTGAGGTCGAGCACGCGCCCGGCGAGCTCCGCCACCCGCGGCTCCGGCGGCGAGAGCACCTGCGTGCCCTTCAAGTGAATGATGAGGGCGATGAGATCGACCGGCGCCACCACGTCGATCTCGCCGGCCCAGGCCGCCTCGCCGCCTTGCGCCGCCGGGCAGATCAGGCCGAGCTCCTCCGAGGCCGCATGGATCGCCGCCGGCAGCACGCCGGAGACGGCGTTGATCCGGCCATCGAGGCCGAGCTCGCCCAGCACCGCGAACGACGCAACGCTGTCGCTTTCGATGGCGCCCATCGCGATCAGCAGGCCGAGCGCAATCGGCAGGTCGTAATGGCTGCCTTCCTTGGCGAGGTCCGCCGGCGCCAGGTTGACGATCACGCGCTTCGGCGGCACGCCGAGCCCGATCGCGGTCAAGGCCGCGCGCACCCGCTCCCGGCTCTCGGCCACCGCCTTGTCCGGCAGGCCGACCACGTTGAAGGCCGGCAGTCCCTGCGCGATCTGCACCTCGGCATCGACGGCGAGCACGTCGACACCCTGGAACGCGACCGTGCGCACCCGCGCTACCATGCGCGCCGCTCCCGTCGCCTGCCGCTCCGGCTGTGCTTACGTCGTTGCAACCCGCGCCCCATCCCGTCGCGCGATGATGGCAAGGGACGTGCGGCCGTGCAACCGTATGATTGGGTGGGTAACTGGGCCTATGGACGGCCGGTCAGCCCTGGAGCTGGCGCATCAGGGTGGGGGTGTCAACGACGCCCCACCGCTCGCGGATCTGGCCGCCGGCGACGCGCCAGAACACCATGCCGGAGAATTCCACTTTGCGCCCGATCGGCGGCACGCCGCGGAACGTCCCTTGATGGGTGCCCCGCCAGGTGCCGCGGACGGCGACCAGATCGCCTTCGGCAACGATGTCCTCGATGGTGACGCTGAGATCGGGAAACGCGGCGCGCAGCGCCTTGATATGCGTCTTGACGCCGTCCGGGCCGCTCACGTCCGGATTGCCGTGATCGACGAAATCCTCGGCGATCTGCCGGTCGATCACCGAAGGCTTGTAGGCGTTGGTGGTCGCGTCGTAATGCGCGCGGATGAGGGCCTTGTTGGCCTCGCTCTGGTTCATCCCGCTGCTCCCCTCCGGCTCGTCTTCCTCTCAGTCTCGCTGAGAGGATTCCTCTTCATCCCCGGGGCCTGCACCGCGGGGCCGCCCAATTCGTCGCCCTAGGCGGCCGCCTGGTTCGAGAAATATCGTTCCAGCGCCTCGAACTGCAGGGCCGCCTGATAGGCCGCGATCATGCCCTTGGGCGCGAGCTCGACCAGGAACTGGTTCTCGATCCAGTACTCGATCACATGGAACTCCGGCGGCCGGCCCGGTGCGCCGCGGCCGAGCAGGCGCGTGCGCCAGCCCTCCCGCGCGCCGAGGCGCATGATCGCGTCCGCGTCGAGCGCCACCGAAAGCAGGAAATGGAACGGGCCGTGCGTCGCCGCGGCATCGGCGCTGAACTGCACCGGCGCCTCGCCGCGGCCGGGCAACAGCACCGTCTCCGCGGGATAGACCTCCACCATGGTGCCGTGCGGGTCGCCGCTCACCGCCATCCAGGCGCCGGGCACCGGCCCGGGGAAGGGAAAGCTCCGCCCGCCCATCAGCTCGGCGAGGACGCCGGCGACGCGTTTCGGTTCCATCGCCGGAATCGAGACGTGGTGAATCATCTGGCTTTCTCCGTATGCGATATTGCGGGGGAAGGCGCTGCGGGGGCTATGACGAAGGTCACAACCCCCGCCGGTTGACAGGGTCAGGAATGGATCAGGCGACGGCGCGGTCGGCTGCGGCGTCGGCGCCCGAGGCTTGGTCCTGCGCCGCGGGCTCGGGGATGCCGCGCGGCGTCAGCACGGCCAGGATGCGGTTCTCGATCCAGAACTCCACCACCTGGAAGGCCGCCTTCAGTCCAAGCATGCCGCGGCCCGAAAGCTGCGCGCGCCAACCCTCCCGCTCGGCGATGGATTGGATCGCGGCGCGATCCAGCGGCACCGAAAGCGGAAAGCGATGCGCGGCCGCGGCGTCCGGATCGAAGGCGTCCGGTGCGGCGGGCTGCTGCTCCGCTCCGGCCGGGTCGTCGGGATAGATTTCGATCGCGACCGGCTGTCGCGTGCCGGCACGGACCAGGTGGCTGCCGGGCAGGATGCTGGCATAGGGCTCGGCGCGGCCGGCGGTCAGTTCGGCGAGCACGGCGGCCACGCGGGCGGGATCGAAGGCGGGAAGCGAGATGCGATAGGTCATGCGGGCATACTCCGGTTTGAGAAGGTTGCAGAGGTCTCGAACACCGGATCGGAAAGCCCGCACTTGTCGCGATCGGTCGGGCGCTTATAGGGGCCGCGGCCGGCCGGCCGCTATGATCGCCATCACAAGCTGACGCTGGACAGCTGTGCTGGCCCGCACTAGAGTGACGCCCATGTCTGAATTGCGCGCCCTCATTGCCACACGATTTTGGTACCGCTGGTACAATCCGGCGGTTTAGGAAGCGCACGCACGTTGCTCAACCCGAAGCCGCCCGATCCCGAGGCGGCTTTCGCGTTTCAGACCCCGACGTTCTCTCTCCAGGTCCCGATTTCACGAATGACGCCGA
>DATKNM010000175.1:0-5954 GCA_035541335.1 Binatia bacterium | reverse complement strand
GGCAAGGTGAAGGCGCATATCCACAAGAAGACGCTCGCCGACATCAACGGCGTCTTCGCCGACCTGAAGCAGGGGAAGGTCGACGGCCGGATCGTGCTCGATCTCGCCTGACGCGATACCGGCCGATCAGTCTTCCGCGGGGACTTTGCCCTCGACGGCGTTGCGACCGTCGAGGGCGGTCTGCATCTCCAGCCAGGTGTCTTCCGCTTCGGCGAGCTTCTGGCTGACCTCGGCGTGCTTCTTCTGCCAGTCGGCGGCGGTCGCCGGGTCGCCCTCGTAGAGCTTGGGATCGGCGAGCTTGGTCTCGATCAACGCCAGCGCCTGGGTCAGCTTCTCGACCGCACGGCCGGCGCGGTCCGCCGCTTGCTTCAGCTGCGCCCGCCTCTCGGCGCGCTGGTTCGCGGCCTGGCGCCGCTCGTCCTTGCGCGAGGGCTGATTGCCGCGGGTGCGCTCGACGTTGCCGCGGGCGGCGGCGCGGGCATCGTCCAGGAGCATCTGGCGGTAGTCGTCTAGGTCGCCCTCGAAGCCGCGCACGGTCCCCGCCTTCACCAGCCAAAGCCGGTCGGCGCAGAGCTCGATCAGGTGCGGGTCGTGGCTGATGAGGACGACGGCGCCCTTGAAGTCGTTGATCGCCTGCACGAGCGCCTGGCGGCTGTCGACGTCGAGATGGTTGGTGGGCTCGTCCAGGAGCAGGATGTTGGGCGCCGACCAGCTCATCAGCGCCAGCAGCAGGCGCGCCTTTTCGCCGCCGGAGAGCGAGCCGACCTTGGTGTTGATCTTGTCGGCACCGAAACCGAAGCTGCCAAGATGCGCGCGACGCTTCTCCGGGACCAGCTTGGGCGCCGCGCGGTCCATCAGAATGAGCGGCGTCGCGTCGACGTCGAGCTCCTCGGTCTGGTGCTGGGCGAAATAGCCGACCCGGATCTTGGAGGAGCGGCGGAGCGACCCCTCCATCGGATCGAGCCGGCCGGCCAGCAGCTTCACGAAGGTGGACTTGCCGTTGCCGTTGGCGCCGAGCAAGGCGATGCGATCGTCGGGATCGAGCCGGAGGTCAAGCTTCTTCAGGATCGGCTTGCCGGGCTCATAGCCCACCGCGACATGGTCGAGCGTCATCAGCGGCGGCGGCAATTCCTGCGGCTCGGGGAAATCGAACTCGACGCCGCGCTCCTCGGCGGCGACGGCGATCGGTTGCATCCGCGCGATTGCCTTCAAGCGCGATTGCGCCTGGCGCGCCTTCGAGGCCTTGTAGCGGAAGCGGTCGACGAAGGCCATCATGTGCTTGCGCTGCGCTTCCTGCTTCGCCGCCATCGAAGCCTGCAAGGCGAGGCGCTCGCGCCGCGTCTCCTCGAACGTGTCGTAGCCGCCGTTATAGATCGTGAACTTGCGGTCATGCAGGTGGACGATCTTGTCCACGACGTTGTTCAAGAGATCGCGGTCGTGGCTGACCAGCAGGATGGTGTGGGGATAGGTCTTGAGATAGCCCTCGAGCCACAGGGTCGCCTCGAGGTCGAGGTGGTTGGTCGGCTCGTCGAGCAGCAGCAGGTCGGGGCGCGAAAACAGCACGGCGCCGAGGGCGACACGCATGCGCCAGCCGCCGGAGAAGTCGCTGCAGGGCCGTGCCTGGGTCGCGGTGTCGAAGCCGAGGCCGGCCAGGATCTCCGCCGCCCGCGCCTCGGCGGAATGCGCGTCGATGTCCTGCAGCCGCGTGTGGATCTCGGCGATGCGGTGCGGGTCGTGGGCGGTCTCCGCCTCGGCCAGCAGCGCCGCACGCTCGGTGTCGGCGGCGAGGACGGTTTCGAGCAGGCTTTTCGGCCCGCCCGGCGCTTCCTGGGCCAGCATGCCGACGCGCCAGAGCCGCGGATACTCGATCGTGCCGGAATCCGCATGGAGCTGGCCGTCGATGATCTTCAGCAGGGTCGATTTGCCGGCGCCGTTGCGGCCGACCAGGCCGGCATGATGGCCGGCCGGCAGGCTGAATCCGGTCGCCTCCAGGATCTCGCGCCCGGCGATCCGATAGGTGAGGTCGGAAACGGTCAACATACGGTCAAATCAACCTTTTCAAGCGGTATTCCGCGCCGTTGCGGCGGCGCGGCGAGTTGTATATAAGCCAGCGTCCGTTTCGCCAAGCCGCGTTCCAGGCATGCCTGCCTGCCGGCAATCCCCATCCTTGAGACCAGGAAGCTGAGACATGGCCAAAGAGCGCACCCTCTCGATCATCAAGCCGGACGCCACGCGTCGGAACCTGACCGGCAAGATCAACGCCAAGTTCGAGGAGGCGGGCCTCCGGATCGTCGCCCAGCGCCGGGTCTGGCTCTCCGCCGACCAGGCCGGCAAGTTCTACGCCGTCCACAAGGAGCGGCCGTTCTACAACGACTTGGTGAAGTTCATGACCAGCGGCCCGGTCGTCGTCCAGGTGCTGGAGGGCGAGAACGCCGTCGCCAAGAACCGCGAAGTCATGGGCGCCACCAACCCGGCCAACGCTGCCGCCGGCACCATCCGCAAGGAATTCGCGGAATCGATCGAGGCCAATTCGGTCCACGGTTCGGATTCCGCGGAGAACGCGCAGATCGAGATCGCGTTCTTCTTCAGCGGGATCGACATCGTCGGCTGAGGCCGGCGCCGGCCATCGGAAAAGCAATCGGCGCCGCCCGAGAGGGTGGCGCCGTTTCGTTTTGAAGCGGACGCTTCAGGTGCGCGCGGTGATCCGGGCGAGGACGACGGCGCTGACCACGATGATCAGCCCGAAGCCGAGGATGAAGAGGCCGACGCTCGGCCCGTTGACCGCGAAGAGCACGGTCACCAGGGTCAACACCAGGGCCTCGACCGAGCCCCAAAACAGGAGCCGGCCCATGCCGTGCCAGGTCTTCTGGCGTTCGGAAAGAATCTGATCGTTCAAGGACATTGCGTTTCCCCAAGAGCTGTCGGTCTTTGGCCATCTTTTACCCGAGCTTGCGCGCCCGGGCAATGCGCGGAAAGGGGCCTTTCCCCGCTCATTTGCCGGCCGGACCGATCGTCTTGGGGCCTAAAGGTGCGGTTTCCACGGGGGCGACCGGGGCGCTCTCGGGCGGTGGCGGCTCGCCGGGAGGAGCCGGAACGGCGGCGGGCACCGGGGTCGGCGCACCCGCCTCCCCGCTTCCGGCGGCGGCGCCTACAGAGCTGGCGACCGGCACCGGCGGCGCGTCGACCTCGATCGTTTCCGGGCAACTGCGCCGGACGGCGCCCTTCGGGTTCCAAAGCAGTTCTGGTGCGAGACCGCGCGTGAGCGCCCGCACGGTCACGCTGATCTTCACATAGAGCAGATGGAATTTGCCGCCGGCCTTGCGGCAGATGAAATCGACCGCTCCCGCGGAATCCTCGCCGAAATCGGCCTTGAAGGCCTCGACCAGCGACTGCTGGCTCGCAGTCGTGCCGGTTGCGCCGCCGATCTTCAGGTTCATCTGGCTGGCGGCGAGCTGCTGCGCCAGCCGGATGCCGCGCCCGTAGTAGTCATTGGCGGAATACATGGTGCAGCTGCCGTACTTCGCCCAGAGCCCGCGATCCTGGCAGGACTGCATGACCGGCATCAGCTCTTTCAATGCGGCGGCGGTGTCGTCGTCGGTGACACGCGCCGGGTCCATGTCGCACCAGCGGCGACTGCTGTCCATCTCCTGCGCGCTCGGCATGGTGTAGCAGAAGGTCGCTGCGGAACCGCTGTCATGCGTGACCTCAAGCGCCATGAAGGCGAGGTTGCGGCCGTCATAGCGGCGGAGCGAGAGGTCCTTGCATTCCGGCCGGTCGCCCTCGAGCTTGCAGAGGCCCGGCATCCAGACCATCAGCAGCGCGAAGTGGTCGTCGGTCTGGGCGCGCGCGCCGGGCGAGGCCGTGACCGCGAGAAGTGCTGCGAGCGCCAGGACGAGCAGCCCGCGCGACATCGTCAGTCGCCCTCGGCCGGGCTGATGAGCGGTCCCCTCGCCGCGCCGCCGCTGCCGGTGATGATGGTGCGGTCGCCGTCGACGGCGACCCGACCCTCGGCAATCAGGCGCAGCGCCAGGGGGAAGAGCTTGTGCTCGGCGGCGAGCACGCGGGCGCCGAGCGTGTCCGGCGTGTCATTGGGCAGCACCGGCACCGCCGCTTGCGCGATGATCGGGCCGGTATCGGTCTCGTGGCGAACGAAATGCACCGTGCAACCGTGCACTTTCACCCCGCGCTTCAGCGCCCGACGATGCGTGTCGAGCCCGCGGAACGAGGGCAGCAGCGCCGGATGCACGTTGATCAACCGGTCCCGCCAGGCGGCGACGAAGCCCTCGGTGAAGAGCCGCATGAATCCCGCCAGCACCACCAGCGCGGCACCCGAGGCGCGAAGCTCGCGATCAACGGCGGCGTCGAAGTCGGCGCGTTCGGCGAAGCCCTTATGGTCGATGACGGCGGTGGCAATGCCGGCCGCGGCGGCGCGCTTGAGGCCGCCGGCATCGGGCCGGTTGGAGATCACCCGGACGATCTCGACCGGGGTCGTCTTCGCGCTCTCCGGCCCCGCGAAGGCGTCGATCAGGGCCTGGAGGTTGCTGCCGCGGCCCGAGATCAGCACCGCGACCTTGAGGCGCTGCGCTACCATCGCCCGGTATTGATCACCCGGCAGCCGGGCTCGCTTGCGGCACGCGGCCGGATCGTGCCGATCGCCGCGACCGTTTCGCCCGCTGCGTCCAGCGTCTTCTGCACAGCGGCCCTGTGTTCCGGCGCCGTCACCAGCACCATGCCGATGCCGCAGTTGAAGGTGCGCGCCATCTCCTGGGCGTCGATGCCCGCGGTCTTGCGGAGCCAGCCGAAGACCGGCGGCTGCGTCCAGGTGCCGGCGTCGATCTCGCAGGCGAGACCCTCCGGCAGCACGCGCGGGATGTTCTCCAACAGGCCGCCGCCGGTGATGTGGGCCAGCGCCTTCACGCCACCGGTGCCGCGGATCGCGGCAAGGCAGCTCTTCACATAGATCCGGGTCGGCGTCAGCAACGCCGCGCCCAGCTTCCTTGCGGGATCGAACGGCGCCGGTGCCGCATAGTCGAGGCCGGCGACCTCCACCACCTTGCGCACCAGGGAATAGCCGTTGGAATGCACGCCCGAGGAGGCGATGCCCAGCACCACGTCACCCGCCTTGACCCCGGCGCCGGTGATCGCCTTGCCCCGCTCGACCGCGCCCACGGCGAAGCCGGCGAGATCGTAATCGCCCTTGGCGTACATGCCGGGCATCTCCGCGGTCTCGCCGCCGACCAGGGCGCAGCCCGCCTGGTGGCAACCTTCGGCGATGCCGGCGATGATCGCGCGCCCGGTCGCGACATCGAGCTTGCCGGTCGCGAAGTAGTCGAGGAAGAGGAGCGGCTCCGCGCCCTGCACCACGAGGTCGTTGACGCACATGGCGACGAGATCGATGCCGATGGTCGAATGCTCAGCGGCTTCGATCGCGATCTTCAGCTTGGTGCCGACGCCGTCGGTGGTCGCGACCAGAATCGGGTCCTGGTAGCCGGCGGCACGAAGATCGAAGAATGCTCCGAATCCGCCGAGCCCGGCATCGCTGCCGGTGCGCGCCGTCGCTCTCGCCAGCGGCTTGATCGCCTCGACCAGCGCATTGCCGGCATCGATGTCCACGCCGGCCGCGCGATAGGTCAGGCCGTTGCCGCCGGACCCGCCGTTGGGCCCGCCATTCGTCCCGCTTGTGATGGCATCCTCCCCGGTTCTGGGCTATAAGCCAGGGCTCGGACAATAGCGTTTTCAAGACGGTTTTCAATGGTCGTCGCCGCCCGGGTCATGGAGAAATTTCGCCGGATTGCCAATATGTTGGCCGGCCTCGCCCTGATCGCCGCCATGGGCGTCGCGGGCGTGCCCGCCAAGGCCGATCAGAACGTCTATGTGGCGGCCGGAATCCCCGTCGATCTCACCGGCGACATCGCGACTCTGCGCGAGAAGGCGATGCTCCAGGCGCAGCGCGA
>DATKNM010000174.1:0-6635 GCA_035541335.1 Binatia bacterium | reverse complement strand
TAGGTGACCTTGACGTCGAGACGCGCCAGCAGCGTCTGGAACAGACGGTAGGCATCGGGATAGAGGTGGTTCACCGCGACGATACGGTCGCCCGGCTTCACGAAGGTGAGGACCGTGGAGGAGATCGCCGCCATCCCGCTGCCGAAACCGAGCGCATCCTCCGCCTGTTCCAGCGCCGCCAGCTTCTCCTCGAACACCCGGACCGTGGGGTTGAGGCCGCGGGAATAGGTCGGGCGGTTCTTCAGGCCCTTGTAGGTCTCCTCCATCTCCGCGTAGCTGGAGAAGGTGAAGAGCGAGGTCTGCACGATCGGCGGCACCACGGCGTCATAGGCATTGGCCTCGTCGTGGACGACGGCGAGCGAGGCCGCGTCGAAGGCGTCATCCTCTTCCGGCAGGCTGCCGTTGCGGTTCATTTGGACATTTCCTTGATGTCTTCCTCGACGATCTCGAGGATGGCGAGCGTGATGCGCCGGGCCGCTTCGGCGTCGCGGGCGACGATCGCGTCATAGAGCTCGCGGTGATACGGAAAGGTGCGGCGCGCGAAGTCGGTGCGGTCGAACGGCATCTCCCAGAAGCTCTCGAAGGCCTCGCGCATCTGCTCGAGGAGCTGCGGGAAGAGCGCGTTGTGGGTCGCGTCATAGACTGCGAGGTGGAAGGCGAGATCCTCCGGCCCGGCGGTGCCCTTCTCGAGATGCACCGCCTCCATCGCCTCGAGCTTCGCCTCGATCTTCACCAGATCCGCATCGGTGCGGCGCAGCGCGGCGATGGCGCTCGCCTCGGCTTCGAGGCCGCGACGGACGTCGAGGGTCTGGAGCAATGCATCGCGCAGCCGGGTCGCGTCGAAGGACAGTGGCATATGGACGGTGTCGGCGGAGACGCTGCGCAGCAGGTAGGTGCCGCTGCCTTTCCGGGATTCGACGATGCCCAGCGCCTGGAGCTGGCGGATCACCTCGCGCACCGTCGAGCGGCCGACGGCGAGGCCCTCCATGAACTCGCGCTCGGCCGGCAGGCGATCGCCGGGCTTCAGGCCGGAGCGTGCGATGAAGTCCGCCATGGCGTTCATGACGCTCTCCGCCCGATCCGCCTTCGGCAACGGTCTCAGCCCGCTCCGGACCTCGCTCACGCGGCGCTCTCCGCCAGATTAGAATTGGTCTGACATCTGATATCTGACAGCTTTTGCCGGATCTTGATGAGAGTCAAGCCGGGCTCGGGCACGGGGCCTTTATTTCTCGTTAGGAATTAACGTCTAGCATTGACCTCATAATCAGGTGGGCTTTTTGGGCCATCATCGGGGACACGGGATGTGTCGGAACCGCTGATCTTCGTCTTCCTGGGACTGTCGGCCGCGGCGACGGACGCCGCCGTCGCCGTGGTCTTCCTGATCCTGTGGCGGCTTGAGAGAGTCGCCCACCGTCTCGCCTTCGGACTCTCCTTCGCCGGCGTGGCCCTCTCGCTGCTGGCCTCCTCGCTCGGGCACCTGACCGGCGCCACGGCCTGGGCGGAGCCTTTCGCCGATGCCTTCTTCATCGCCTCGTTGGCCCTGCTCGCAGGCGGTTGCCTCGCGCTTGCGGGGCGGCACGTCTCCTGGCGCGCGTTGGGCGGCGGCGCCCTTGGCTTCTATCTCCTGGTGCGGATCGTGGCACTGCTCGGCATTCCGGGCGTCGCCTATGTGCCCTGCCTCAGCGGCGCAGTCTACGCCGGCCTCGCCTTGGTGTTCCTGCCGCGGCGGCGTCTCGGCGACCGTCTGCTGCTGGTCTTGTTCACGCTCCGCGCGTCGATCAACCTCGCCTGGCCGCTCTTCTACGGTGCGCATCTCCACGGCATCGTCGAAAGCGCCGACCAGGTGGCCATCGTCGCGAGCGCGCTGGTGCTGATCGTCTCCGATCTCTCGCGGGCGCGGCACCAGGCCGAAGCCGCCATGGCCGAGCTGCATCAGCAGACCGAAGCCTTGACCGTGCTCAACCGTCAGCTGGCCGCGGAACGTGCCGAGGCCGACGCCGCCAACCGGGCGAAATCGAATTTCCTCGCCAGTGTGAGCCACGAACTCCGCACGCCCTTGAATGCCGTGATCGGCTTCTCCGACCTGCTGACCCGGCCCGAACTCGCCACCGCTCCCGACAGCGCAGCGGAATACGCCAAGCTGATCAATTCCGCCGGGCAACATCTGCTCGGCGTCATCAACGACATCCTCGATATGTCGCGGATCGAATCCGGCAAAGTGACCATGCTGCCGCGACCGATCAACTTCCGCCTGATGGTACACGGCGTCGTCGCCCTGACCGGCCACCAGGCGGAGGCACGCAACATCGACTTCCACTTCACGGTCGAGGACGGCGCCGCGGAGCTCGAGGGCGATGAGCAGATGATCAAGCAGGTGCTGATCAACCTGCTGTCCAATGCCTTCAAATACACCGATCCCGGCGGTACGGTGCGGCTGACCGCCGGCGCCGCCGCCGAGGACCGGATCCGGATCGCCGTCAGCGATACCGGCATCGGCATCGCCGCCACCGACCTCGTCCAGATCTTCGAGCCCTTCATGTTCAGCGGCTCGGCGATGACCCGCCGCCGCGGCGGCATCGGCCTCGGCCTCTCCATCACCAAGCGCCTCGTCGACCTCCACCGCGGCTCGATCGAGATCGCGAGCGAGCCCGGCCGCGGCACGACCGTCAGCGTCCTGCTGCCGCGGCAGCAGATCCTGATCGGCGAGGGCGCGTCTCTGGAGGCGAGCTCGGCGGCCTAGGCGGCAGCGGTACCGCGCCGCGGCACCAGCACCTTCGCGGTGAACACCTGCACGACCTCGCGGCGTTGATTGAGGGTCTCCATCTTCAGGGTGATGGTGCCGCGCTCGGGGCGGGAGCGCGAGGGCGTCACGGCGAGGACCTCGCATTCGACGGTGAGGATGTCGCCGGGCCGGGTCGGCTGCGGCCAGGCGATCTCGCCGCTGCCGCCGATGAAGCCGCCGGCGATCGGGAGCCCGCTCTCGATCAGCAGCCGCATGGTCAAGGCCGCCGTATGCCAGCCGCTGGCGGCAAGCCCGCCGAAGAAGGTGGACTTGGCCGCCTCGGCATCGGTGTGGAAGGGCTGGGGATCGAACTCCAGGGCAAAGGCGGTGATCGCCTCGGCGCTCACCTGCCTTGTCCCGCCGGTGAAGCGGAAGCCGGGCGCGAAGTCCTCGAGATAGAGCGGCGCTCTTGCCGCTTCCTGCGCGGATTCGTCCATCACGCGAGCCCTGCCCTTCACTTGCAACATGATAGTAAACCTCCTAGCTTGGGTCCATGCAGAGAAAACGGATCGGCGATACCCAATGCCCGATCGCCCGCAGCCTGGAGCATGTGGGCGAGTGGTGGAGCATCATGATCCTCCGGGATGCGTTCCACGGTTACACCCGGTTCGACGAGTTCCAGCAGAGCCTCGGCATCGCGCCCAACATGCTGACGCGGCGCCTCAATTCCCTGGTGGACTCGGGGCTGCTGGAGCGCCGGCTCTACAACCAGCATCCGCCGCGCCACGAATACGTCCTGACATCGCGCGGCCGCGACTTCCGACCGGTGCTGGTCGCCCTGCTCGCCTTCGGCAACAAGCACTTCGCCAGCGAGGGCAAGGCCCTGGTGCTGGCCGATGCCGCCAGCGGCCGCCAGGCCGACCCGATCCTGGTGGACAAGGTCAGCGGCCGGCCGGTGACGGAGAAGGACTTCGTCTTCCGCCCCGGCCCCGCCGCCGGCCCGCGGATCCGCCGCCGCTACGCCGATCGCTGATTCGGCCGCCAATTCAGGTCTCCTCCGCTTCATCACACCCGTGAACTGAGCCTTGCGGCCGCCCGGCGTCTGTGACCGGCGTCACTTGCATGGTGATAGCGCTAGCCATTACTATCATAATGATAGTGACTAGGGGACGGGAGCCCGATCCATGAACGCGCTGACCAGGGATGCCCTTCCGGCCGGGCCGCTGCCGGCCTCGATCGTCGCCCGGGGGCCGGCGCCGGTCGCCAATCCGGCCGATCTGCCCCTCGCCACCCGGGCCATCGCCTTCGGGGCGATGAGCATCGGCTTCTTCATCGCGCTCCTCGATATCCAGATCGTCTCCGCCTCCCTGCGCGAGATCGGCGGGGGGCTCTCGGCCAGCCCGGACGAGCTCTCCTGGGTGCAGACCAGCTACCTCATCGCCGAGATCGTGGTGATCCCGCTCTCCGGCTGGCTCTCCCGCGTGATGTCGACCCGCTGGCTGTTCTCGGTCTCCGCGGTCGGCTTCACCGTCACCAGCCTGCTCTGCGGCTGGGCCTGGGACATCGACAGCATGATCGCCTTCCGTGCGCTGCAGGGTTTCCTCGGCGGCTCGATGATCCCGACCGCCTTCACCACCGCGTTCTTCTATTTCAACGGCCAGCAGCGGGTGGTGGCGGCGGCGATCATCGGCGGTCTCTCTTCGCTGGCCCCGACCTTGGGCCCGACCGTCGGCGGCTGGATCACCGATAACTATTCCTGGCACTGGCTGTTCTTCATCAACCTCGTGCCCGGCGCCGCCGTCGCCATCGCGGTGCCGATGCTGGTGAAGATCGACCGCCCGAATCTGTCGCTGCTCAAAGGCGCCGACTATGCCGGCATGGTGTTGATGGCGATCTTCCTCGGCTGCCTCGAATACACGCTGGAGGAAGGGCCGCGCTGGGACTGGTTCGGGGACGCGACGATCCGCGACACCGCCGTCATCGCCGCCATCTCCGGGCCGCTGTTCCTGCTGCGCAGCCTCACTTTCGCCAACCCCGTCGTGGACCTGCGCGCCTTGAAGGTGCGCAATTTCGGGCTCGGCTCCCTGCTCTCCTTCGTGACCGGCATCGGCATCTTCGCGACGATCTACCTGACGCCCCTCTTCCTCGCGCGGGTGCGCGGCTTCAGCGCCGCGGAGATCGGCTGGGCGGTGTTCTCGACCGGGTGCTTCCAGGTCAGCGCAATCCCGATCTATACCTTCTTCGCGCGCAAGATCGACCTCCGCTGGCTGATGGTGTTCGGCCTCCTCTGCTTCGGCATGGGGCTCTGGCAGTTCAGCTTCATCACCCATGACTGGGGCTGGCGCGAGCTGCTGCTGCCGCAGGCCTTGCGCGGCTTCGCCCAGCAATTCTCGGTGGCGCCGATCGTGACCCTGGCGCTCGGCAGCCTGCCGCCGGAGCGCCTGAAGCTCGCCTCCGGCCTCTTCAACCTGATGCGCAACCTCGGCGGCGCGATCGGCATCGCCGGCTGCGGCACCATCCTCAACGACCGCACCAACCTGCATTTCGCGCGGATCGCGGAGTCCCTCAGTCCGACCAATACCACCGCGCGGGCGGTGCTCGATGCACTGACCGCGCGCTACACGGCGGTCTTCCACGGCGATGCGACCCTGGCCCACACGGCGGCGCTGAAGCAGCTCTGGAACCTCGCCATGCGCGAGGCCCTGACCGAGACCTTCGCCGACGCCTTCCTGCTGATCTCGCTCTGCCTCTTCGCCATGGTGTTCCTGGCGCCGCTGATGCGCAGCGTCGTGCCGCCGAAGCAGCCCACGGCGGATGCGCATTGAGGTGATGGGAGTGCTGGCTCAACTGTCTCAGTGAGGCTGGACAGGTCGCGGCTGCATGCCCCCACCCAACCCTCCCCCTGAAGAGGGGAGGGCTTGCACAGAGCCATGGCGGCACCATAGGCCTCCCCTGCAACGTTTGCTTGTGGCAGACTGCGCTCCGGGTGGGGTAGCGGGAATGTTCTCATGCGCGCAGAGCCGGACGATCGCGTCATCCTGGCTGAAGAGCCGGAGATATCGCCGGTCTCGGTGCCACGGATTTTCGCCGTCGGCCTGGTGTTGCCCTTCGCCCATCCGGTCCGGCTGATCCTGGGCGCCGTCCTTCCGGGGCTGCTGATCGCGGCGGCCACGGTTTTCGGACCGATCGGGCGGATATTCACCATGTGGCAGGACCTCGGCCTCGACCAGCCGACCGGACTCGCGGCCGGGGCGCCGCCGGTCATGCCACGGGACCTTGGCATCGACTTCCTGGAAATCGACGGCATCCTGCTCCTGTCGTTAGCGCTCTGGCTCTGCACCTGGCAGCGTGCCGTAGCGCGGGGCTTCGGCGAACCGATCCTGCGCTGGCTCGGCAGCAGCCTGCGGCGGCTTCCCGGCTATGTCCTGGCCTTCCTGATCTGGACGCTGGCGCCGGCCGTGGTCGTGTCGCTGCCGCTCGCCGCGCTCGGTGCGCTCGTCGGCCGAAACCTCAGCGCAGCACCGATGTCGCCGCGGGATCAGATGATCGCCATCGGCGAGATGTTCAGCTCAGTGCAGCTCTGGGCCTTGGGGATCGGACTGCTGACGATCGCGCTGGTGGCGCTCTGGCTCAACGCGCGGCTCTCGCCCTTGCCGGCCCTGGTGGCAAGCCAGGGCTGGCGGCGGGCCTTCGGCCGGGCCTGGCAATTGTCGCGCGGCCATGGCTTCGGCCTCGCCGTCTCGCTGTTCGCCTACACGGTACTCGCCTTCCTCGCATTGGTGATTGCCGGGGTCATCTTCGGCGTCATGATGTTCTCCCATCCGGACAGCTTGCCAGATCCCGGCACCATGGCGGTGTTCGGCGGGGCCGCCGACCTGGGCGTCACGATGCTCATTGCGAGCTGGCATGCCTC
>DATKNM010000173.1:0-2105 GCA_035541335.1 Binatia bacterium | reverse complement strand
ACGGCCTCGAGCCGCTTCGGCTCAACCGGCGAGACTAGGCGCGCGGCGCCGCGGCGGGATCGTCATCGCCGCCACGCCCGCGATCACCGCAACGAGTCCGATCCAGGCCGTCGCACTCAAGCGCTCACCCAGGAACGCGGCACCGATCGCGACGCCGATCGGCACGCGCAGATAGGCCTGCGACGTGGTGCCGATCGAGCCCAGAGTCTGCACCAGCCGGAAATAGATCACGAAGGCGAGCGCGGTCGAGACGACGGCGAGCGCGAGCAGCGCCAGCACAGACTCCTGTGACGGCGCCAGAGTCCACGGCCGGTCGACGACCAGGCTCGCGGGAATGAGGATGGCGGCGCCGCAGAGCATCGAGCCCGCGGCCGGCATCATCGGGTCGAGCCCCTTGAAGCTCCGGCCGAAGATCGCGGCGCCGGCATAGCAGACCGTCGCGGCAACGATCGCGAGTTGCGCCCAGAGCTCTTGTCCGAGACCACCCAGCGCCTCCACCCCGACGATGAGGCAGATGCCGGCGATGCCCGCCGCGACGCCGAACAGCTTTCGCATCGTCACCGGCTCGTGGCGCGTGATCGCCGCGGTCAGCAGGAAGGTGAAGATCGGCGAGGTGGAGTTGAGGATGGTGGCGAGGCCGGCATCGACCGTGCGCTCCGCCCAGGCGATCAGCACGAAAGGGACGACGCTGTTCAAGCCCGCCTGGAACAGGAACTTCCGCCAGGTTGCCGCATCCGCCGGCAGAGCGAGCCTGCGGGCGCGGATCACCGCTGCGAGAATACCGCCGGCAATCAGGGTCCGCGCGGCGATCAGGGTCAGCGGCGGAATGGTCGCGACGCCGATGCGGATGAAGCTGTAGGAGGCGCCCCAGAGCGTCGCCAGCACGAGAAGCAACAGCAGGTCCAGCGTGCGGTTCGGGCTTTGTGACATGCGTCCGGACCGTGCCACGCGAGGGCGCCGTCGTCAGCGGAGAACGCTTCGGCCGCGGCCGAAGCATCCCCGACGGCTCTTCACTTCCCGTCCGGCACGCGATCCAGGAAGTGCAGCACCGCCATGTTGAAGCCCTGCGGGTCCTGCAGGAAGGCGAAGTGGCTGACCTGGGGCAGGAGGAGCAGGCCGGCGCCGGGAATCTGCGCCGCCATGAACTCGGTGTTCTCGCGCTTGATCGCCTCGTCGTGATCGGCATCGACGATCCAGGTCGGCGTCGTGATGGCGCCGAGCTGCTCCTTGGTGAAATGCGGTTGCGACGCCCACATCTTGCCGATCTGGTCGAGGAAGGCCTGGTATTCCTTCGGCGTCGGCGAGAGCTTCTGGTACTCCTCGGCGGTGCGCGCGATGTAGTCGTTGAAGACCTTGCTGGCGCTGATGTCGGCGACGCCGGAGGGATCGGAGTTCGCGGCAAAGGCGAAGAGCTTGGTGATCCGCTGCGGATAGTGGATGGCGATGTCGAGGCCGAGGATGGCGCCGTCGCTCCAGCCCACCACCGCCGCGCGCTTGATCTTCAGATAGTCCATGAGGCCGATCACGTCGGAGGCCATCAGGTCGTAACCGTAGGGCTGCATATCGCGGGTGCTGCGGCCGTGACCGCGGCTGTCCATGACGATGACCCGGTACTTCTTCGCCAGAGCCGGCACCTGGTTGCCGAAATAGTTGGAGTTGCCGAGCCCGCCATGGAGCAGGAGCACCGGCGCGCCGTCCGCGGGACCGAACTCCGCGTACCAGATCTTGATGCTGTTGACCGGCGCCAGGCCGCTCTTCACCGCCTTCGGCAGCGACGGCGTCGGCGGCAGAGTCATCCATGGGTCGTCGGCACATGCGGCCCTGGTGAAGGCGAGCGCGAGCACGACGACGAGCAGGGCGATCAGGCGACGCATGGATTCCCCCGTTTTCACCGAGAATGAGACGGCAGCCAGCCTAGCGAGCCCAGCGCGGCGTCGCCACCCTGCGCAGGAGGACAGATCTCAGGCAGCTTCAAGACCCTCACCCCCCGCCCTCTCCCTGCGGGAGAGGGAGCCTCCGGTGTCGACATCGGAAGCCCTCGCCCGGAGGGAGAGGGTTTGGGTGAGGGTCTTGCCGCGGCTTGAGGCGGAGCCGGCATGAACTCG
>DATKNM010000172.1:0-12195 GCA_035541335.1 Binatia bacterium | reverse complement strand
TAACAAGAGCCGATTGGAGCCCCCGTGCCTGCCCAACCCGCCATCGAAGACGCGCTGAAATCCGCCGAATCCGGCGACTATGAGAGCGCCAAGAAGATCTGCGCCGGCATCCTGGAGCGGAAGCCCGAGGACCCGGAAGCCCTGCACCTGATGGGCGTGCTGGCCTACCAGGTCGGGGTGGACGTGAAGTCGGCGATGGACCTGATCGATCGGGCGATCGCCGGCGACGGCAACAACGCCCGCTTCTACAACACCCGCGGTGCGCTCCATTACGCACTCGACATGAATGTCGAGGCGGAGGCCGCCTTCCGACGTTCGGTCGAGATCAACCCCCAGGACGGCAGCGCCTGGAACAATCTCGGCAACGCGCTCTTGAAGCTCGACCGCGTGGCCGAGGGCGAGACCTGCTTCCGCAACGCCCTCGCCGTCTTCCCGCGGATGGTGAGCGCCATCAACAATCTCGGCGTGGCGCTGCGGCGCCAGGGCCGGCTCGACAAGGCGCTGATCTGCTTCCGCGAGGCGACGCTACAGAATCCCGACTATCTCGACGCCCATTTCAACCTCGGCGAGCTCAGCCACCAGCTCGAGGACTATGCGACCGCGGAGAAGCATTTCCGCCGCGCGATCGAGATCGATCCCGCCTGTGCCCCGGCGCATATCGGCCTCGCCCAGGCGCTGATGGAGCTGCGCAAGAACGAGGAATGCCTCGCCGTGCTGCGTGCCGCGGCGGAACGGCTGCCGGAGAACGAGGACATCGCCTTCGCGCTGCGGCTGCAGATGTCGGGCATGATCCCGGCCTGGCACATCCCGATGATCAACGACGAGGAGCGCAACATCGCCTATGAGCGCGCGTTGAAGCGCGCCGTTACGCCGGATTCGCTGGTGTTCGAGATCGGCACCGGCTCCGGCATCGTCGCCATGATGGCGGCCCGCGCCGGCGCGAAGCAGGTCGTGACCTGCGAGGCGGTGCCGATCCTCGCCCAAGTGGCGCTCGAGACCGTGGCCCGCAACGGCTACCGCGACAAGATCAAGGTGGTCAGCAAGCGCTCGACCCAGGTGAAGGTCGGCGAGGACCTGCCGGAGAAGGCCGACATCTTCGTCTCCGAGCTCATCAACATCGGCATGCTGGCGCCGAACATGCTGCCGATCATCCAGCACGCCCGTGCCAACCTGGTGAAGCCCGAGGGCAAGATCATCCCGGCCGCCGCCGTCGTCTTCGGCGCGCTGCTGCAATGCGACCACATGGCGAAGATCAACCCCGTCCGGATGATCGACGGCTTCGACATGGGCGCCTTCGACATCTTCCGCTCGCCGGGCTATGCCCAGCTCGACCTCGCGGCCGACCCGCACCGGATGCTGTCCGAGCGCTTCCACTGCCTCGACTTCGACTTCCGCGTCGCCATGAAGGAGGCCGACCTCCGCCCGCTGGCGGTGACCGCGACCGAGACCGGGATCTGCCATGGCGTCGCCTTCTGGTTCGATCTGGTGATGGACGAGGAGACGGTCTATCGCTCTGAGAGCCGCAGCCGCACCAACCACTGGAAGCAGGCGGTGCAGTTCTTCCCGGAGCCGGTGAAGGTGAAGCCCGGCGACCGTCTGGACATCGCCGTCGGTTATGACAACATCCGGATCTTCTTCAACCTGACGGGCGTGCATCCGCGCTGAGCGCGCACGCCCTCCCCAGCCTGAGGACGACATGAAAGCGCGTATCGAGTGGATCGAGGGCCGGGTGTTCCTCGGCACCAGCAACAGCGGCCATGGCATCGTGATCGCGGCGCCGGACGGCACCGGCGCGCCCACCATCGCCCCCTCGCCCATGGAATACGTGCTGCTCGGCACCGGCGGTTGCACGGCGACCGACGTGGTGATGATCCTGGAGAAGGGCCGGCACGACGTCCGCGGCTGCACGGTGGCGCTCGACGCCGACCGCGCGCCCGAAGACCCCAAGGTCTTCACCAAGATCCGCTTCCACTTCACGCTGACCGGCAAGGGCCTGAAGCCCGACGCGGTCGACCGCGCGATCAAGCTCTCCGCCGAGAAATACTGCTCGGCCTCGATCATGCTCGCCAAGGGCGGCACCGAGATCAGCCACGATTTCGAGATCGTCGAAGCGAAGTGACGCGACGAGCGCCGCGCCGTCGCTTCGTCAATTGGTGGTCGGCGGAAAGTAGTCGACCGGGAGGTCGGCGGGATCGGGCGGCACGACCGGCTTCGCCTGGAAGGCGAGCGAGCGTTTCTGCGCGGCTTCGATCTGGCCCGGCGTCATCAGCGCCGCCACTTTCTCGCGCTCCTGGATGAGGGCGTCGCGCTCGACGCTGTCGGGAAGGCGCGCCGCCGCCACGTTGAACCACATGTAGGCCTTGCCGAGATCGAGCGCCGTGCCCTTGCCGTCGCGGTAGAGCGTCGCCGTCGCCGCATAGGCGGTCCAGCAGCCCTGGTTCGATGCCTTCTCGAACCAGTAGAGCGACCGGGCATAGTCTTGCGGCACGCCCTGTCCGAGGTAATAGGCGATGCCGAGCAGGCGCTCGGCCTCCGGATGGCCGATCTTGGCGAGCCGCTCGAAGATCGGGAAGGCGCCGGCAAAGTCACCGACCATGTAGGCATCGAGGCCACCCTGAGCATTGCCGAGCTTCTGCAGCGCGTCCCAACGGTGAGGCTCGCCGTCGACGAAGACCGTGCGCACGCAAAGCGTCGCCTCGGTCTTGATCGGCGTCGTCGGGGCGCCGGTCAAAGCGGCCTGGGGCGTCAGGTCCGGCGGCGGCGCAGCGAACTGCTGTGCGGGCGGCGCCAGCGGCGCGGTCCCGATCGCCGGCGCCGTCGGTGCGGGCTGCTGCAGTCCGAGCGGCTGGGGCGCGCCGGCCTGCTGCGCGAATGCCGGCACGGCCAGGAGCATCAGCAGCGTCGCCAGAGGACCTGTCAGGAATCGGTCACGCATGGGCGTAGTCTAGCATTCTTCGTGCCGGTTTCCAGAACCCGGCCCAATTGCGAGCCGATTCCCTGCTTGCGTCACGCCGCGACTCTGACCAAAGTCGGCCCACGCAAGCGGCCGGCAGAGCCGCGCCGGCACATTGCCGTGGGAGCTCTTCGCGACAAGGCATGACCGACCAGCCGCTCTACCATACGCAGCGCGCGAGCCGAGACGCAGGCCGGCCGGCAACTTTGCCGCGGCGGTCCGATTTCTGGCGACGGCTGCGGCGGCTGTTGCGCCGCATCCCACTGATCGACCGGACGCTTGCCGCCTATTATTGCGCACGCGATCCCGAGACGCCGCTCTATGCGCGAGTCGCCCTCTTCGGCGCCATCGCCTATTTCATCATGCCGTTCGATCTCATCCCGGACTTCATCCCGGTGGTCGCGCATATCGACGACGCGGCGGTGATGCTGCTGGCGCTGCGCATGGTCGGCCACAAGATCAAGCCGGAGCACCACGAACGCGCGCGGCTCACGCTCGACCGCTGGACCGGCCCCGCCGACGCCTGATCCGCTTCCGACCCCGGGATTCGGCCGCCCCTTAAACGAACATGGTCTTGAGAATTAACGATTCGAGGGCCATATCCGCCGCCATGGCCCAGGATCTGACGATCTACGACCCCCGGAAATTCGCCCGTGACCAGGCCCGCGTCGAGAGCGGATTCTGGCCGAAGGTGCGACGCGTCGCCCGGCGCGTGCCGTTCCTCGACGAGGCGCTGGCCGCCTATTACTGCACCCTCGATCCGAAGACGCCGATCCAGGCGAAGGCGGTGCTGATGGCGGCGCTCGCCTATTTCGTGATGCCGGTGGATGTCATTCCGGATTTCATCGCCGGCTTCGGCTTCACCGACGATGCGACGGTGCTCTATGCCGCGCTCCGCACCGTGGGCCGCTACATCCGCGACGACCATCGCGCCGAGGCGAAGCAGGTCCTCGACCGCGTCCTCTCCTAGGCGCCCACTTCCTAAGCCCCGGGCCTCTCTGCGGCAATCGCTTCCGTCTTCACCGCCGCCGCGATACCGGCGCGCTTGAGGCGCGCCTCGCGCTGCGCGATATAGAGCGTGCTCGCGACTACGACAACCGCGCCGCCGACGGTCCGGAGATCCGGCACCTCGTTGAACAGAGCGAGACCGATCATTCCGGCAAAGAGCAGGCGCAGGTAGTCGAACGGTGCCACCGCCGAGGCCTCGCCGGCGCGGAAGGCGAGGATCCAGAGATATTGCGAGAGCGCGCCGATGAGGCCGACTCCGGTCAGCAGCCACCACTCGATGCCCTGCGGCGTGCGCCAAGCGAAGAAGGCAAGCGGCGCCGAGAGCAGGATCGCGATCACGCCGTAATAGAACATCATGACGAGCTCGGTCTCTCTCTCCGGCAGCCGCTTCACGATGGTGATCAGCAGCGCGATGGCGAAGGCGTCGCCCAGCGCCAGGAACGACCAGGACGAGAAGGTATCGGCCCCCGGCCGGATCATCACCAGCACGCCGAGGAACCCGACCACGGTCGCCGCCCAGCGCCGCCAGCGCACCTGCTCGCCGATCACGAAGAAGGCGAGGATGACGGCGAAAAGCGGCTTGGTGAAGCTCAACGCCGTGTAGTTGGCGAGCGCGAGCTTGCCGATGCCGAGATAGGCGCAGGTCGCGGAAATGCTGCCGAGCACGCCGCGCCAGACGTGCTTGCCGAGATGCCGGGTACGGAACCCGGCCCTGCCGGCGACGGCGAGGAAGGGGAAGAGACCGATGAAGCCGATCAAGGCGCGGAAGAACGTGATCTCGAATCCGTCCATGCCGTCCCGGCTCAGCGCCTTCACCATGGCTGCGACGAAGGAATAGGTGACGCCGCTCAGTGTCATCAGGAGCGCGCCCTTGCTGTTGGGCGCGAGAGCGTTCCAGAACGATTTCATGGGGCGTTCGTCGAACGAGCCGGCGGGGTGACGGTGGGATCGGCGCTGGCCGCGACGGCGCGGGCCGCCGCCGACTGATGCAGCTGCGCTTCGCGCCGCGCGATGTAGAGGCCGGAGCCGACGATCATCGCGGCGCCGATCCAGGTGTGGAGGCCGGGCGCCTCGGAGAAGGCGAAGTAGCCGATCAGCGCCGCGAACAGGAGGCGCACGTAATCGTAGGAGACCACCAGCGAGACCTCCGCCATGCCGAGGGCGCGCACCCAGCAGAGATGCCCCAAGGTGCCGCAAAGCCCCATCCCGATCATGAAGAGCCAGTTCCCGGCGGGCGGCCAGGTCCAGACCGGCAGCGCCACGGCGAGCGACATCGGCGTCAGCAGCAGCACCATGTAGGTGACGATGGCGTTGGAGCTCTCGGTCCGGGAGAGATTCTTCACGATCATCGAGACGACAGCGCTCAAGGCGGCGGCGAAGAGCGCCAGCCCCTCGCCGAGTCCGATCCCGGCCGATTCCGGCTGCAGCACGATGAGGACGCCGATAAAACCGGCGACGGTCGCCGACCAGCGCCGGACCCGCACACGCTCCTTCAGGATGAGGGCCGCCAGCAGGGTGGCGAAGAGCGGCGCGGTGAAGCTCATGGAGATCGCCTTCGCGAACGGCATCAACGACAGCGACCAGAAGCCGGTCACCATCGAGACGAAGCTGATCCCGGAGCGCAGGGTGAACATCCAGAACCGGCCGGTCCTGAGGCTGCCGAGGCCATGGCGCACCAGCCAGGGCACCATGAAGACGAGGCCGAAGAAATTCCGCCAGAAGGTAACGACGAAGGGATGCATGCCGAGGTCGCTGAGCATCCGGACCTGGGCGCTCAATGTGGCGAAACAGGCGCTGGCGCAGAGCACCAGCAGCACCGCCCATAACGGATGGGCCCCGGATTGAAATCGGCCGGGGCGGACCCGGCCGGGGTAGGACTTGCGGGAGAGGGCGGGGGCGGGCAAGGGAATGTCGGGTTTGGTCTTGTCAAGCGCGAGCCTGCCTGGGCAGATTAGGCCAATTTCCGCGGCCTGACCACCGGCCTCGGGACTTCAGTTCGCGCGAGGGAGACAAGGATGTCGGCACCGCCCCAGATGGACCTGCCGGTGGCGGCACCGTTATGGCGGCCGAGCGAAGCGGCGATCGCCGCCGCCAACATGACGCGCTTCCGCACCCAGGTGGCGCGCGACTGGCAGATCGGCATCAAGGACACCGACGCGCTCTGGTCCTGGTCCACCGAGCAGGTGGAGCGGTTCTGGATCTCGCTCTGGCGCTATTGCGACGTGATCGGCGAGATGGGCCGCCCGGGCCTGAAGGACGGCGACAAGATGCCGGGCGCCGCCTTCTTCCCCAACGCCAGGATCAATTTCGCCGAGAACCTGCTGCGCTTCTCGAAGGGCAATCCCCGGGACGCCATCGTGTTCTGGGGCGAGGACAAGGTGAAGCGCCGGCTCGCCCATGCCGAGCTCTGGGACGACGTCGCCCGCCTCGCGCAGTATTTCCGCTGGCTCGGCCTCGAGCCCGGCGACCGGGTGGCGGGCTTCGTGCCGAACATGCCGGAGAGCATCATCGGGGCGCTCGCCGCCGCCTCGATCGGCTGCATCTGGTCCTCCTGCTCGCCGGATTTCGGCGTCCAGGGCGTGCTCGACCGGTTCGGCCAGATCGAGCCCAAGGTACTGCTGACCGCAGACGGCTACTGGTACAACGGCAAGCCGCAGAACTCGATGGCGCGGGTGGCCGAGGTGCTTTCAAAGCTGCCGAGCGTCCAGCAGGTGCTGGTCATCCCCTATCTCAGCAACCATCCCGACGTCTCGCAGCTGCCCAAGGCAAAGCTGTTCAACGAGGCGCTGAACGAGCAGACCGGCGGCGAGATCAAGTTCGAGCGGGTGCCGTTCAACCACCCGCTCTACATCATGTTCTCCTCGGGGACGACAGGCGTGCCGAAATGCATCGTGCACGGCCAGGGCGGCACGCTGCTGCAGCACCTGAAGGAACACCGGCTGCACAGCGACGTGAAGCCGGGCGACCGCGTCTTCTACTTCACGACCTGCGGCTGGATGATGTGGAACTGGCTGGTCTCCGGTCTCGGCTCCGGCGCCACGCTGCTGCTCTATGACGGCTCGCCCTTCGCGCCTGACGGCAACATCCTCTTCGACTATGCCCAGGCGGAGAAGTGCACGCTCTTCGGCACCTCGGCGAAATACATCGACGCCTGCGCCAAGGCCGGGATCGAGCCGAAGAAGACCCACGACCTCTCGACCGTGCGGGTGATCGCCTCCACCGGATCCCCGCTCGCCCCGGAGAGCTTCGACTACATCTACCAGAAGGTGAAGTCGGACGTCTGCCTGTCGTCGATCTCCGGCGGCACCGACATCGTCTCCTGCTTCATGCTCGGCAATCCCACGGGGCCGGTCTGGCGCGGTGAGATCCAGATGCGCGGCCTCGGCATGAAGGTCGATGTCTGGGACGACCAGGGCCGGCCGACCCGCGGCGAGAAAGGCGAGCTCGTCTGCACCGCCCCCTTCCCCTCGATGCCGATCGGCTTCTGGAACGATCCCGGCGACAAGAAGTACCGCGCCGCCTATTTCGAGCGCTATGCCAACATCTGGCATCACGGCGACTATGTCGAGCTGACCGAGCACGGCGGCATCATCGTCTACGGCCGCTCCGACGCGGTCCTCAATCCCGGCGGCGTCCGGATCGGCACCGCCGAGATCTACCGCCAGGTCGAGCAGCTGCCGGAGATCCTGGAGAGTATCGTGATCGGCCAGGACTGGCAGAACGACGTGCGGGTGGTGCTGTTCGTGCGCCTGCGCGAAGGCGTCAAGCTCGACGATGCCTTGAAGGACAAGATCAAGGCGCAGATCCGCGCCAACACCACGCCGCGCCACGTCCCCGCGAAGATCGTCGCGGTCACCGACATCCCGCGCACCAAGTCCGGCAAGATCACCGAGCTCGCGGTCCGCGACACGGTGCACGGCCGGCCGGTGAAGAACAAGGAAGCCCTCGCCAATCCCGAGGCACTGGATCTCTTCGAGGATATCGCGGAGCTGCGCGGGTGAAGTTCGCGATCAATCCCCTCCTCTCCGCCGTCGGCGAGCCGCCGATCGCGGAAGCGATCTCCTGGATCTCCGGACGCAGCTTCCCGGCGGAGAAGCCGCTGGTCGATCTGAGCCAGGCGGCGCCGGGGTATCCGCCTGCGCCGGCGCTGACCGATCATCTGCGGGAGGTCATCGGCAACCCGCAGACCGCGCGCTATGCCGACATCGAGGGCATTCCGCCGTTGCGCGCCGCCCTCGCCGGCGACATCAACCGGCGTTATGGCGGCGGCGCGAAGGCGGAGCAGGTGCTGATCACCGCCGGCTGCAACCAGGCCTATTGCCTGGTCGTGAACGCGCTGGCGAAGCCCGGCGACGAGATCATCCTCACTTCGCCCTACTACTTCAATTACCGCATGTGGCTGGACATGACCGGCATCAGGTCGGTGCTGCTGCCGCATCAGAAGGGCAACCCCGCAGCACCCGATCTCGCTGCGGCAGAGAAACTGATCGGCCCGAAGACCCGGGCGCTGGTGCTGGTCTCGCCCAACAACCCGACCGGCGCCATCTATCCGCCGGAGGAGATCCGCGCCGCCTACGCGCTCTGCAAGCGGAAGGGCATCGCCTTCATCCTGGACGAGACCTATCGCGACTTCATGCCGCCCGATCCGGCGCCGCACGACCTCTTCCGCGACGCGGACTGGCCGGAGACGCTGATCCATCTCTACAGCTTCTCGAAATCGTTCTCGTTGCCGGGCTATCGGGTCGGCGCCCTGGTCGCCGATCCCAAGCTGGTGGCGGAGATCGCGAAAGCCATGGACTGTGTCGCCATCTGCGCGCCGCGGATCGGCCAGCTCGCGGCACTCCATGGGCTGCAGCATCTCGACGACTGGCGCAAAGGCATCACCGAGATGATGGCCGACCGCCTGCTCGCCTTGCAGGCCGCATTCTCCCGGAACGATCTCGGCTATGAGGTGATCTCCGCCGGCGCCTTCTTCGCCTACCTGAAGCATCCGCATCGCGGCCGCACGGCGATGGAGGTGGCGAAACGCCTCGCCCAGCGCGAGAACCTGCTGGTGCTCCCGGGCTCGATGTTCGGCGCCGACCAGGAGGACTATCTCCGCGTCGCCTTCGCCAATGTGGAGGCGAAGTGGATGCCGCCGGTCGCCGAGCGCCTGGCCAAGGACGCCGCCGCAGGGTTCTGATTCGTGAATAGGCCGGCGCTCAGCGCCGATCTTGCCACCCGCAAGATCAATCGGCAGGATGGGGCGTCCTCGGGATGTCGCCGAGCACTATCTGCGGTCGCAAGAGTCGCTGCGATGCTGAAGACAGCCGCCGTGGTCCCGGAGACCTTCCTGCTTTCGAGCTTGCCGCCGAGCGGGGCGCAGAGGCGGCTGGCGCTAGCGGTCGTGGCGGCCATGCTCCTGACGTTCTTCCTCGCGTCCGGGCCGCTCTCCCGCGTCGCGCTGCCCCATGTCCCGGCCTTCGTGCCGGCCTACACGATGGCGCTGGTCTTCAGCGATCTAATCACGGCCATCCTGCTGTTCAGCCAGTTTTCCATCTTCCGCACCCGTGCGCTGCTCGTGATCTCGAGCGGGTATCTCTTCACCGCCCTGATGCCGATCCCTTGGCTCCTGATGTTTCCGGGGGTCTTCGTGCCGGATGGTTTCCTGATCGGCGGACTGCAAAGCCGGGCCTATATCTATTTCTTCTGGCACGCAGGCTTTCCGGTCTTCGTCATGCTTTACGTCCTGTTGAAGGACGCAGGCGCGAGCCGGCGCTACTGGCGCGGCACGACGCCCGCGGCCATCGCGCTCAGCGTCGGCGCGACGACGGCGGTCGTCGCGGCATTGGGGCTCTTCTTTGCCCTGGGCGATTCCCTGCTGCCGCAAGTGGAGCGCGATCCGCTCCGGTTCAGCGCGCTCTGGCTCTATTTCGCGGTGCCGATGGTATCGCTGATCACGCTCGCGCTGCTGATGCTGTGGATCCGACGGCGCTCGATGCTCGACCTCTGGCTGATGGTGGTGATGTGCGCCTCGGTCCTGGAGATCTGGCTGAGCTATTTTCCGGTCGCGACCGTCTATGGATTCGGCTGGTATATCAGCAGGATCTTCGGTCTCCTGTCCGCCAGCCTCGTGCTGTTCGTCCTGCTGTTCGAGATCACCACGCTGTACGGGCGGCTCCTGGGGGCGGTCCGTGCCCAGCGTCGCGAGCGCGAGGTGCGGCTGGTCACCGGTGACGCCGTCGCGGCGAATATTGCTCACGAGGTCAACCAGCCGCTGTCCAGGATGATCGCCAGCGCCGAAGGCGGTTTCCGCTGGCTCGATCGCGCGACGCCGGACCTCGACCAGGCAAAGTCGGCCTTCACGCACATCATCGCCGCCGGGCACCGGGCGGGCGAGGTGATCGCCGGGATCCGCGGGAACTTCAGACGGGACCCGCGCCATCGGGCCTTGCTCGGAGTCAACGACGTGATCGAGGAAGCGCTTGCCCTGACGAGCCGGGACCTGCAGGACCGGCGGATCCTCGTCCGGTTCGAGCCCGGCGCCCAGCTGCCGGAGGTCACCGGGGATCGAATCCAGCTCCAGCAGGTGCTGGTGAACCTGATCAACAATGCGATCGATTCCATGGCGGCACAGGAAGAGCCGCGGATCCTGGATTTGAGATCCGAGGTCCAGGACCACGACGGCGTGGTCGTGTCGGTGGCGGATACCGGACCGGGTATCGGCGCGGAGGACATCGGCCGGATCTTCACGCCGCTGTTCACCACCAAGTCGGAAGGCATGGGAATGGGGCTTGCGATCTGCCGGCAGATCATCGAGGCCCATGCGGGCAGACTTTGGTATTCCCCCAACACGCCTCGTGGCGCAGTCTTCCGGTTCAAGCTGATGCGCGGCTAACGGCGGTTCAGGTTCTCAGCGCGCGTTCGAGGCAGCGGATGAGGACTGCCGCATCAAACGGCTTCCGCAGGAAGCATGCCGCGCCTGCGGCGAAGGCGCGTTCCTCGAGTCCCGCCTCAGTGCGCGCCGTGATCATGATCACCGGCAGTGGAGACCGTATCGCCGAAAGGCGCTGCTTCAGCGCGATGCCGCTCAAGCCGGGCATCTGAATGTCCGTAACGACGCAGGCGAAGCCGCGCATGACACTGGGTTCCAGGCGCAGGAACTCTTCGGCGGAGGCGAAACCTTGCGCAACATAGCCGGCCGCCCGGACCAGCGTCAGCAGGCCGATTCGCATCGACTCGTCATCATCGATAATGGCGATCAGGTGTTCCGCTGGCACAGGCTGTCTCTCCGCTGATGTCGGCCGCGGATGCGTGGACGGGCCACGCACGACAAGCCTTCGCATATGGCACGCCGGTCGGGAATCATCCCCAAGTGCTAGCGGCTAGCTTTGAGACACCGTGGCCTTCAGCGCGTCCGCCATCCTGACGAGATCGGCGAGACTCCGCGCGCCCATCTTCCGCATGGCTGCGCCGCGGTGGATCTTGACGGTGACAATGCTCAGTCCGAGATCGGCGGCCACCTGCTTGTTCATCTTGCCGGTTGTGACCAGGTTCATCACCTGCCGCTCGCGCGGCGACAGGGTGGCGTACCGGTCGCGAATGCGGGACGCGTCCATGCCGGTGGCGCGCCGCTGGTAGTCGCGATCGATGGCAGCCGCAACCGCATCCAGGATGTCCTGCTCACGAAATGGTTTTGGGAGAAAATCGACCGCGCCGGCCTTCATGGCCCGAACCGTCATCGGGATGTCGCCGTGGCCGGTGATCAGGATCACCGGCAGCTCGATGCCGAATCCCGAGAGCTGCTCCTGGAAGTCCAGTCCGCTGGTGCCGGGGAGGCGCACGTCCAGAACGATGCACCCCGGCGAGTCCTCGCGGCTCGAACCCAGGAACTCGCCGGCCGATCCGTAGCTGCGCGTCCGATGGCCGACGGAGCGGAACAGAATGTCGAGCCCGACGCGGACCGTGTCGTCGTCATCGACGATATGCACGACGCCAGCCGGGCGGCTCTGTTGCAGCATGGGGACCGTGTCCGTGATTCGCCCGATCCCTAGCACGAACGCGTCGGGATTTCAGGTCAGACCTACGTATGAGCCACTCCGTCCCGCGGCGACTCCCGCCCACCTAGGCATGAGCGTCTCATACCCATGCGTTATGGCGCGGGGCCGCCGGTAATTTCAAGCTGCGGGCGCGATCCATCGCGCTTTTCGGAGCGACATCCCCATCCCCGAGACAGCGCGACCGACGCCCCCACA
>DATKNM010000171.1:0-2442 GCA_035541335.1 Binatia bacterium | reverse complement strand
TGAATCCGGGGGCGAGCGCATCGCCAAGGCGATGGCCCGTGCCGGACTCTGCTCCAGGCGCGAGGCGGAGGCCTGGATCGCCGCGGGCCGGGTCAAGGTCAACGGCCAGAAGCTGACCTCGCCGGCGCTGAACGTGACGGCCGCCGACACGATCCTGGTCGACGGCAAGCCGCTGCCCGCAAAGGAGAAGGTCCGGCTCTGGCGCTATCACAAGCCGCGCGGCCTGCTGACGACGGCGAAGGACCCGCAAGGGCGTCCGACCGTGTTCGAGAATCTGCCGAAAGAGCTGCCGCGCGTCGTTTCGGTGGGACGGCTCGACCTCAATTCCGAAGGGCTGCTGCTCCTGACCAATGACGGTGCGCTGGCGCGGCAGCTGGAGCTTCCTTCGCGAGGCTGGATCCGGCGCTATCGCGTGCGGGTCAACGGCCAGGTCGAGCCGAAGCATCTCTCGGCCCTCGCCAAGGGCTTGACCGTCGAGGGCATCCATTACGGCGCCGTCCATGCGGCGCTCGACCGCCAGCAGGGCGACAATGCCTGGCTCACCATGGCGCTGACCGAGGGCAAGAACCGCGAGATCCGCAAGCTCTGCGGCCATTTCGGCTGGGCGGTCAGCCGCCTCATCCGCATCTCCTATGGCCCGTTCCAGCTCGGCCACTTGGAGAAGAATGAGGTCGAGGAAGTGCCGGGCAAGGTCATGAAGGAGCAGCTCGGCCTGGGCAAGGAGAGCGCGCACGCACCGCACTCCAAGCGGGAGCCGGGTTCCGGATCGGCAAAGCCGGCTCCCAAGCGCGATGCGCATCGACGCCGGCAGCCATAGAGGCGTGACGCTGGCGGTGCCGGAGGGGCTGGAGACGCGGCCCACCTCCGATCGCGCACGCCAGGCGGTGTTCAACATCCTCGCCCATACCTATGACGCGGTGCGCGAGGCGACGGTCCTCGACGTCTTCGCGGGATCCGGCGCCATGGGATTGGAGGCGCTGTCGCGCGGCGCCGCGCGGGCGAGCTTTCTCGACAGCGACCGTGCCGCCGGCGAGACGATCAAGCGCAACATCGCCGCCTGCCGCGAACAGGCGCGCGCCCAGCTCTTCCTCGCGGACGCCGTGAAGCCGCCCCGCCCCAGCGGTGCGTGGGCGCCCTGCTCTCTCGTCTTCCTCGATCCGCCTTATGGCAAGGATCTCATCGCGCCAGCGCTGCGGGCATTGCGGGGTGCGGGCTGGATTGCGCCCGATGCCCTCATCGTCGCCGAGATGCACCGCAAAGACACGCTCGAAGTAGAGGGCTTCGAGATGCTGGACGACCGCGATTACGGCAAGGCGCGGGTCATGCTGCTGCGCGCGGCCGCCTGACGGTCAGCACCAGCAACGCGACGCCGAGCACGGTCAGGCCCGCGGCGATGCCGAAGGCGTACGCCGGGCCGATCGCATCCCAGACGAGGCCCATGCCGAAGCTGCCGGCGAGGACCGCAATGCCGGCTGCGAGGTTGAAGACTCCGAACGCCGTGCCGCGCAGCTCCGCCGGCGCGTGATCGGCAATCAGCGCCGAGAACACGCCTTGGGTCATGCCGACATGGATGCCCCAGAGCGCCGCCGCAACGAAGACCGCGGCCGGCGTCGTCGCCAAGGCGAAGAGAAGGTGCGACACCGCCAGCACGACGAAGCCGCCGAGGATCAACGCCGGGCGGCCGACGCGATCCGACCAGATCCCGGCGAGCGGCGTCACCGGCACCGAGACCGCATTCATCACCACGAGCACCATCGGCGACCAGTCGATGGCGATGCCGAGGCCGGTCCCGCGCAGCAGCATGAAGGCCTCGCTGAAACGCGGCAGCAGCATGACGAGAAGCACCGCGGTCAGGACCCAGAACGGCCGCCCCAACCGCGCGAGCTCGGCGCGGCGCAGCGAAAAACGCGCCTTGCCCGGCGGGCGCGTGACGTCCGGTTCCTTGGCACCGAGGGCGATCACCGTTGCCGACGCCAGGGCGGGGAGCACGGCCCACCACAGCACGGCGGTGAATTGCCCGTGATGTGCCGTCAGCAGCAGTACTGCCGCCAGCGGTCCGATGACGGCGCCCGCGTTGTCCAGCGCCTGCTGCACGCCATAGGCATAGCCGCGCTGCTCCGGCGTCACCCAGTCGGCGATCAGCGCATCGCGCGGCGCGCCACGGATGCCCTTGCCCAGGCGATCGACGAAGCGGCCGACCAGCACGGTCACGGCGCTGTCCGCCAGTGGGAACAGGAACTTCGAGGCGGCGCTCAAGGCATAGCCGAAGGCGGCGATCGCCTTGCGGCTCCGCCAATAGTCGCTCAAGGCACCCGAGAAGATCTTGGTGACGCTCGCCGTCGCCTCGGCGATGCCGTCGATCAGGCCGACCACGGCCGGCGTCGATCCCAGGCCCGCGGTCAGGAACAGCGGCAGGATCGCGTGCACGATCTCCGAGGAGGA
>DATKNM010000170.1:0-5606 GCA_035541335.1 Binatia bacterium | reverse complement strand
TTCAGGCTCGCCCGGGCGCCGGCCGCCACGACCGGGGGCAAGGCGGTGGTGAAGATGAAGCCGGGCGCGAAGCTGCGCACGAAATCGACCAGCGCCGGGGATCCGGTGATGTAGCCGCCGATCAGGCCGAAGGCCTTGCCGAGCGTGCCCTCGATGACGTGGAAGCGATGGGCGAGGCCCTCGCGCTCGGCGACGCCGGCGCCGGTCGGACCGTAGAGGCCGACTGCATGCACCTCGTCGAGATAGGTCAGGGCGCCGAATGCGTCCGAGACGTCGAGCAGCTCCTTCAACGGCGCGATGTCGCCGTCCATGGAATAGACCGATTCGAAGGCGACGATTTTCGGCCGCGCCGGATCGGCGGCGGCCAGCAGCTCGCGGAGATGCGCCGGGTCGTTGTGGCGGAACACCTTGTATTCGGCGCGGCTGTTGCGGATGCCGGCGATCATCGAGGCATGGTTGAGTGCGTCGGAGAACACGATCACGTTCGGCATGTGCTTCGCGAGCGTGCCGAGCGCCGCCTCGTTGGAGATATAGCCCGAGGTGAAGACCAGGCCCGCCTCCTTGCCGTGGAAGGCGGCGAGGTCGCGCTCCAGCTCGACGATCTCGTGGGAGGTGCCGGAGATGTTGCGGGTGCCGCCGGCTCCCGCCCCGGACCGATCGAGCGCCGCATGCATGGCGGCGACGATCTCCGGATGCTGGCCGAGGCCGAGATAGTCGTTGCTGCACCAGACCGTGACCTCGCGGGCCGCGGCGCCGGGTGCCGAGCGATAAAGCGCCTTCGGGAAGCGGCCGGCGATGCGTTCCAGGTCGGCGAAGACGCGATAGCGTCCCTCCGCCTTCAGCCCGTCCAGCCGTTCGCGGAAGAAGGAATTGAAATCATGCATTACGCGGCGACCAATTGGCTCTTCAGCCATTCCTGGGTTTCCGCCAACGCCTTGCGGAAACGGTTGAACATGTCCCGGATCTGCGCCTCGGTGCAGATCAGCGGCGGGCAGAAGCAGATCGAATCCGCGACCGGGCGCAGGATCACCCCATGGTCGTGGGCGATGCGGATCAGGTTCGGGCCGACGGCGAGCTTCGGATCGAAGCTCTCGCGGGTCTTCTTGTCCTTCACGAGCTCGACGGCGCCGATCAGGCCGATGGCGCGGCACTCGCCGACCAGCGGATGGTCGGCGAAGCTCTTCAGCTCGGAGACGAAGACGGGAGAGAGCGCGCGGACGTGATCGACGATCTTGCGGTCCTCGTAGATCTTCAAGGTCTCCAGCGCCACCGCCGCCGAGACCGGATGGCCGGAATAGGTGATGCCGTGGCTGAAGGCGCCGATCTTGGCGCTGTTGTCGCGCAGGCCCTCATAGACCCGCTGGTTCATCAGCACGGCGGCGATCGGCAGCTGGCCTGCCGAGAGCTGCTTCGCCATGGTCATGATGTCGGGCTTCATGCCGAAGGTCTGGCTGCCCCACCAGTTGCCGGTCCGGCCGAAGCCGCAGATCACCTCGTCGGCGACCAGCAGGATGTCGTGCTTCTTCAGGATCGGGTGGATCTTGTCCCAATAGGTCTTGGGCGGGAAGAGCACGCCGCCGGCGCCCATCACCGGCTCGGCGTAGAAGGCGGCGACCGTCTCCGGGCCCTCGCGCTGGATCATCGCCTCCAGGCTCTCGGCCATACGGGTCGCGAAATCCTCCTCGGTCTCGCCCGGCTTCCCGAACCGATAATGATGCGGGCAATCGGCGTGGAGGATGTTCTTGATCGGAAGATCGAAGTCCTTGTGGATCAGCGGCAGGCCGGTCAGCGAGCCCGCGGCGACGGTGACGCCGTGATAGCCCTTCTGGCGGGCGATGATCTTCTTCTTCTCCGGCTTGCCTCGCGCGTTGTTGAAGTACCAGATCATCTTGACGACGGTGTCGTTCGCTTCGGATCCGGAATTGCAGAAATAGGCCTTCGACATCGGCGCGGCCTGAGAGGCGAGCGCCACCAGGCGCTCGGCGAGCTCGACGGTCACCGCCGGCGCCTTCTGGCTGAACGTGTGATAGAAGGGCAGGGTCGACATCTGCTTCACGGCGGCGTCGATCAGGCGCTGCTCCTTGCCGAAGCCCAGGGACGCGCACCAGAGGCCGGAGAGACCGTCCAAGTATTCCTTGTCGTTCTCGTCATAGACGAATGGCCCGTCGCCGCGCACCACGACGAAGCCGCCCTCGGTCTCGTTCTTCAGGGCGTTGGTATAGCCGTGGAAGTGATAGGCGCCGTCACGCGCCGCGAAAGAGTTCGGTCTTGGGCCCATCCGTCGAATCCCGTCGAGGTTGCTTCTCTCAGTGGCCCGGCTGACCTTGCGCTTGGGGTCTTGGCGCGAAGTCTTTGCCTAGCCAACATAAAACCGCGGTAATATCCTCTCGCCATTGACGTAAGTCAAAGCCGGGATTGCCGCCTGACAATCGGTCGCAACTCGGGAAAACACTGTCTCAATCGGGGGATTCATGGCTCTTCGTATCTGCATCGGCGGCGCGACCGGGTGGACCGGGACGGCGCTGGTGGACGGCGTCCGCAAGGCGGCCGATCTCGAGCTCTCGGGCGCGGTCGCCCGCAAGGCCGCGGGTCGCGAACTCGACGGCATCAAGGTTGCAGTGACAGTCGCCGAGGCGCTCTCCGCGCATACCACCGATGTCTATATCGACTACACCCACCCGACCTCTGTGAAGGCGAACGTCCTGACCGCCCTCGACATGGGCGTGGCCGCGGTGGTCGGCACCTCGGGCATGAGTGCCGCCGACTATCAGGAGATCCAGGCCAAGGCGGAGAAGCAGGGCCTCGGCGTGGTCGCCAGCGGCAACTTCTCGCTGACCGCGTCCCTCCTGACGCGCTTCTCCCTGATGGCGGCGTCGCATCTCACCGACTACGAGATTCTCGACTTCGCGAAGAACACCAAGCCGGACGTGCCCTCCGGCACGGCCCAGGAGCTTTCCGAGCGGATGGGCCGGATCCGGCCCAGCGTGCCGGGCGTCGCCATCGACAAGATCCTCGGCCCGAAGGAGGCCCGCGGCGCCGATGTCGGCGGCGGCCGCGTGCATTCGATTCGCCTGCCGGGCTATGTCCTCGCGGTGGAGACGTTGTTCGGCCTGCCGGGCGAGCAGCTCAAGATCCGGCACGACGCCGGAACGTCGGCCGAGCCCTATGTCGGCGGCACCCTATTGGCGGCGCGCCGCGTGGTGGCGCTGAAGGGTCTGGTGCGCGGACTCGACAACCTGCTGTTCGGGCCGCTGCCGGCGTAATCCGGACGTCGGTCAGCCGACCTTGACGGCGATGCCGCAGCGGACGGCAAGGGCCGCGCTGCGCCGACCGGAGCGGTCGCGGCGGATGTAGAGCGTGTGCGCGCCGTCGCTGTCGCCGATGCTCCACTGGCCGGTCTCGTCGTCGGTCAGGTCCAGCATGTCGCCCGGATTGCCCTCGACGAAGAACACGGTCGACTTGTTGGTCAGCCGCAGCAGCGAATTGGAGGAGAGCCGGATCCCTTCGTCGAGATCGCTGCTGAGGATGGCGGGCGCGCTGCCTTCGGCCGGCGGCGCCGCGTCGTCGTGGGTCTGTACCGTCAGCTCGGCGGATTGAGGCCCTTGGGGCGTCTCGAATTCGAGGCCGACGGCGACCCGGCCCCAGGGATCGACCAGCGGCTCGACCGGCACCCGGAGATAGCGGCCGACCGGAATCCCGTCGGGATGGCGGCGCCCGATCTTGACGGTCTCGATCTGGTCGGCGAGCCGGCTGTCGTCGATCCGCTTGAAGGTCCAGTCGTCGGGGAAGCGGATCAGGAGATAGCGGCAGTCTTCCGAGCCGGACACGTCGCTGCCGATGCTGGCGGCCACCGCCACCTTCGCGGCGTTCAACACCGGACGAAATTGAGCGGCTCGCTTGCGCCGAGGCATCATCATCTTCTCACTGCAAATTCCACGCATCGCCGACCGCGCGGTCGGCGAAGCCAGAATCCCACGGCGAAAGAATCGCGTCAGCGTCCCCGACCCCAAAATGCAGGGCGGCTCGGCGCGAAACCATCATCATCGTGTAACGTCCCGCGGGAACAGCATTTTAGACGAATTTTTGCGCGAGGAATCGCTCAGCGCAGCGCCTCGTCCAGCGCCTCCAGCAGCCGATCGATATCCGAGTCGCTGTTGTAGTGCGCGATGCCGACGCGGACGACGCCGTCCTCCGGCGTGAGGCCGAGTGCCGTGATGCAGCGCCGCGCCCAGAAGTCGCCGTTGCCGATGGCGATCTTTCGGTTCTGCAGCCTGGCTGCGATCTCGGTCGAGGAACGACCCGGCACCCAGAAGCCGACCACCGGCGCGAGGCGTCCGTCCGCCGTGGGCACGCGGCCGAGGATGCGGACGCTCTGTTTGCCGCGCAGGAACTGCTCGACGCGACCGGCGAGCCGCGCCTCATGTGCGCCGATCAGCTGGTAGACCTTGGCGAGCCGCGTGTGGAACGCATTCTCCGGCCGGTCGAAATGCGCGCGATAGAGCCCGTCGAAATAGTCCGCGGTGCCGACCGTCGCGGCCGCGAGCTCGTGGTTGGGACCACCGGGCAGGAATTTGTAGGAGATGCTCTCGTTGCCGATGAAGAAATGGTTCTGCGCCTCTGCGCGCTCCAGCAGCGGGCGCTTGCCGAACATCACGCTCTGATGCGGCCCGCAGACCTTGTAGAGGCTGAAGACGTAGAAATCGACGTCGAGCGCCTTCACGTCGATCGGGAAGTGCGGCGCATAGGCCGTGCCGTCGATGAAGGCGAGCGCGCCCGCCGCATGGATCTGCTTCACCAGCTTCGGCAGGTCGTGCACGATCGAGCAGACGTTCGAGCAGTGGGTCATGGCGACGAGTTTCGTCCGCGGGCCGAGGAGGTCGTCGAGGCCGCCCTCGACGAGCGCGCCGGTCGTACGATCGACACGCCATTCCCGGATCACCAGCCCCTTCCGCTCCAGCCGACGCCAGGCGCCGACATTGGCTTCATGGTCCTGCTCGGTGACGATGACCTCGTCGCCCGGCTGCCACCAGGGCGCCAGGGCCTGGGACATCATGAACACGTTCATGGTGGTCGAGGGGCCGAGGAAGACCTCGTCCGGCTCGGCATTGATGAACTCGGCGCAGGCGCCGAGGCCTGCCTTGATCCGCTCCGTGGCGCGCACCGAGGAAGCAAACTCCCAGTTCGGCTGCACCTGGCTGTCGGACATGTATTCGGCGGCCCGCGCGATCACCTGCTGCGGCACGTAGGAGCCGCCCGCATTCTCCAGGAATACCCAGCCGTCTTTCAGCGGCGGGAACTGCGCGCGGACGAAGTCGACGTTCAATGCGACCGACATGAATTCTCTCGAAGGTGGATGCTAGGACTGGGCAACCTTGCCGCCATGGGCATTCGACCAGCCTTCCGGGTCCTCGAGGAAGGCGCGGACCTTAGCTTGGTGATCGGCGCTGATGCGCCCGGTCTCGCGAGCAGCCTCCAGCACGTCCCACCAGGTGGCGAGGCCGTGCAGCTTCACGCCGAGCTCGGCCAGGACCGCGGTCGATTGCGGGAAGATGCCGTAATGGAATACGACCAGGGCATGCTCGATCTTGCCCTCGGCCTGGCGGATG
>DATKNM010000169.1:0-5918 GCA_035541335.1 Binatia bacterium | reverse complement strand
CGGAAGCGCGCGAGCTTCAGCAGCGCCGCGCGATTGGCCTCGTCCTCGTAGATGCCTTCCTTGAGGACCGCGCCGAAATTCTCCCAGAAGGCGGCAAAGCGCTCCGGCTCGTTCTCCGCGATCTTGGAAAGCTCGCCCAGCACCTTCTTCGTGAGGCCGGCGCGGATCTTGGCGATCAACGGATTGGCCTGCAGGGTCTCGCGGCTGATGTTGAGCGGCAGGTCCTCGGAATCGATGACGCCCCTGAGGAAGCGCAGCCAGCCCGGCAGCAGGTTCTCGCAATGATCGGTGATGAAGACCCGCTTCACATAGAGCTTCAGCGACTGCTTGCGGTCGGGATGGAAGAGATCGAATGGCTTCACGCTCGGGATGAAGACCAGGCCGGTATAGTCGATCTTGCCCTCGGCCTTGAAATGCAATGTCGTCCAGGGCTCGTCGAAGCCGTGGGCGACGTAGCGGTAGAACTCGGTGTACTGCTCCGGCGTGATCTCGCTCTTCGGGCGGGTCCAGAGCGCCGCCGCCTGGTTGACGTGGCGCTCCTCCTTGCCGTCCTTCAGCACCACGGGGAGGGCGATATGGTCGGAATACTTGGCGATCACCTTGGCGAGGTGGTTGGCGTCGAGCCATTGGTCGTCGCCCGCCTTCAGATGAAGGGTGATCTCGGTGCCGCGCGTGGCCTTCTCGGCGGGCGTCACGGTGAATTCGCCCCGGCCTTCCGACTCCCAGGTCCAGGACTTCGCCTCGCCGGCGCGGCGCGAGGTGACCGCTACCTTGTCCGCCACCATGAAGGCCGAATAGAAGCCGACGCCGAACTGGCCGATCAGCGAGACCTTGCGGTCGGCGCTGGTTTCGCCCTTTTCATCCAAGCGGGCGAGCTCGCTCATGAACTGGGCGGAGCCCGATTTCGCGATGGTGCCGAGATTGGCGATGAGCTCATCATGGCTCATGCCGATGCCGTTGTCGGCGATCACCAGGCGCCGTGCGGCGGGATCGAGGGTGATGGTGACCTTGAGCTCGGGATCGTCGCCGAGCAGGCCGGCCTCGGTCAGGCTCAGGTAACGCAGGCGGTCGCAGGCGTCGGAGGCGTTGGAGATCAGTTCTCGGAGGAAGACCGATTTGTCGCTGTAAAGCGAATGCGCCACGATATCGAGCAGGCGGGAAACCTCTGCCTGAAAGCCGTGTCTTTCAGCGGTCCGCTCAGCCACCATGATCCGACGCTCCTCCTGACAGTCTTCTGCCGTTTTCCGGCGCTCATATGCGGAAAACGGCCGCGAGATTCAAGGGGCGCGTTTCGGGGCCTCAGGCGGCGTCGGCGGTGGAGGGCTCCCGCTTCCGCTCCGACTGCGGCTTGGGCGGATGGGCCATGGGCAGATAGATGCGGAAGATCGTGCCCGCACCCTCCGTGGTCTCGACCGTGATCGCGCCCTCGAGCCCGAGCACGATGCCATGGACGGCGGCGAGGCCGAGCCCGCTCCCCTGGCCGATCCCCTTGGTGGTGTAGAAAGGCTCGAACATCCGCTCGAGCACGTTGCGGGGGATGCCGCCGCCGGTGTCGCGCACGCTCAGGCAGACGCAGGGCCGGTCGGGTGCAATGGCGCCGACATGCATCAAGTGGGTGCGCTCGTCCGGGCCGCTGGTGATCGCACCCATCTGATGCATGTGGGCGTGCATGCCGGGCGGGGTCATGTCGAGGCCGCCGGCCGGGAACCGGCGGTCATAGGCCGGATGCTCGACCATGATCTCGATCGCGCCCGGCCGCACATTGATGGCGTCCCGGGCATTGACGCAGAGATTCATGATGACCTGCGATATCTGGCCGGGATCGGCCATCACCACAGCGCCCGGCGCGCCGTCGAACGAGGTCAGGATGTGCTGCGGCGTGCTGGCGCGCAGCAGCGCCAGCGACTCCTTGGCGATGGCGCCGAGATCGACCTCTTTCAGCTCGGCCTGCTCCTTGCGGGTGAAACTCAGGATCTGCTTCACCAGCCCGGCCGCGCGCAAGGCGGCGCCCGTCACCTTCTCCGCCATGCGGCGCTGCGCCGGCTGCGCTTCGAGGTCCCGCACCAGCAGCTCGGAGAAGGTCAGGATCGCGGTCAGCATGTTGTTGAAGTCGTGGGCGATGCCGCCCGCGAGCCGGCCCAGCGCCTCCATCTTCATGGCGTGATGGAACTGGTCGCGGAACTCCGCGCGCTCCCGCTCCAGGCGCTGCCGCTCCGTGAGGTCGATCCGGGTCAGCACCAGCCCGCCCTCGTTCATCCGCTGGGTGCGGTAGAGCAGCGACCGGCCGTCGTTGAGGCGCGCCATGAAGGACTGGCCCGGCGTCACGGCGCGTGCCAGGAACGCGGCCTCGGCCGCCGCCGCGCCGATCGAAGCGTCGGGCTCGATCGCGCCGGCCTCGGCGCGCAGCAGCGCGTCGAGCGGCGCGCCGGGGGCGAAGGTCGCGACCTCCGCGTGGAAGAGATCGCGGTAGGCGCGGTTGGCGAACACCACATTGCCCGTGCGGTCGCTGACCAGGAACGGATCGTGTGTCGCCTCCAGCGCGCTCTCCAGGCGTTTGCGCTGGCGCGAGATCTCTTCCTGGGCGAGCTGCGCCCAGCGCGCCGAGGCGCGGGAGAGATTTGCCTGGCGCACCGCCAGGAAGACCAGGATCGCGCCGGCCAGCATGATGAACAGCAGGCAGGCGGCCATCCGCTCGAACACATCCAGCAGCCGGGCGCGGTCGAGCAGCGTCTTATCCTTCAGCAGCAGCTCCTGCGTGAGGTCGCGGGTCTTCTGCCGCACCGTCGCCAACAGCGATTGCAGCGGCTCGATCATCGATCGATCGCCGGCGGCGATCTGGTCCACCGCCTGGTCGATCTGTTCCGAGGCCGCGTACAGCGTCGGCAGCAGATTCTGCAATTCCGTATTGGCGCGGACCTGTACGGTCTCCTCGGAGTCGCGCAGGAAGATGATGCGGCTCATGTAGAGCTCGCGCTGCAGGGTCAGGGCCTGGAGGTCCTCCGGCGCCAGCGTGCGGCGATAGCGCTCGAGGGCGAGGGCGAGCTTCAGCGCCTCGGAATCGGTCTGCACCGCGCCCCAGGTGCCTTCGCGATAGGTATGCTCGATCAGCCCGCCTTCGACGATGAGCACGCGCGTCAGATAGGCCGTGGCGCCGATCAGCGTGATGATCGCCGCCGCCAGCACCCAGCGGACGACATGGAAGAGCCCCGAGCGCGCGGCCCCGGGATGGACGCCGTGCGCCTTCATCGCCCTTCGATCGTCTTCATCTGCCAGATCATCTTGGTGGCGGTGGCCTCGTCCTGGAGCTCGGGATGCTGGTCCATGGGATAGATCAGCCAGAACGGCCCCTTGTCGCGGACCCGCATGTACTTGCCGTCCACCTTGTAGGCGACGATCACGTCGTATCGTTCCGCATCCGAGGCGGGCACCTCGACGCGATAGTCGTTGAGCGCCGTCATCTCCAGCGTCGCCGCCGAGAGCTTTGCGGCCTTCAGGAGATCGCGCAGCAGCACCCCGTCGAAGCTGACGGCGCCGGGCAGGAACGGCGTGTGGGTGACGATCGTGGTGTGCGGCAGCTTCTCGAGATCGGCGACGGTCACCGCATAGCCGCTGTTTCCGATGACAAGCGGCAGGGTCTCCGGCCGGTCCTCCGCCATGGCGCGGCGCAGTGCGAGTGTGGGGAGGCAGAGGAGGGCGAGGAGGAGCCCCAAGAGGCTGGTACGGAGGATCGTACGGAAGATCCTACGGAAGTTCGCACGCATGCCGGTTTCCGATGGCAGGAACTTGGATGCCATAAGATGGGATTAATCGCTTAATGTTGAATTAAGACCTATGTTCTAGGACTGGGGGTGGCGCCTGCAGGATCTCGCAGCCGAAGGAATGACGATGCCAGTCCACCAGCCCAGGCCCGACCAATCGGCCACCAACCAGTCCCCCACCAACCAGTCCCCCACCGACCAAGCTGGCGCCGACGGCAAGATCCTCCTGATCGAAGACGACGAGACGGTCCGCGAGGCGATCTCCACCCTCCTGGAGCGGGCCGGCTATGACGTGGCCGAGGCCGAGAACGGCGTGGTCGCCGCCGGCATGCTGGAGCAATGGCAGCCCGCCCTGGTCATCACCGACATCTTCATGCCGGACAGCGACGGGATCGAGACCCTGAGCCTGGTGCGCCGGCGCTGGCCGTCGACGCCGGTGATCGCGATCTCCGGCGGCAGCCCCATGCTGCGCCTCGACTATCTCCGGGTGGCCGACGACCTCGGCGCCGCGGCGACCGTGCAGAAGCCCTTCATCGCCGACGAATTCCTCGCCCTGGTCCGGAAGGTCCTGGCGAGCGGCGCCCCGCCGGCGCCGGTGGCGCCTTAAGAGCTGAGCCGGTGGCGCCTTAGAAACTGCGCCCCCGACGCCCTAAACCTCTGGCCGCGCGGCGTTTGGCCGCAACGCTTCATAACGGCCGCGACTTCTGTCAGCATGGGCCGGTGACCCGATCCAGAGGATGACGCGATGACCGCTTCCACCCGCTTGAAGGCCGTGCCGGGCGTGCCGGCGACCAACCGTTCGGACGAGGAATGGCGCCTCCGGCGCGAGCTCGCCGCCTGCTACCGGCTGATCGCCCATTTCCGGATGACCGATCTCATCTTCACCCATATCTCGGTGCGGGTACCGGGGCCGGAGCATCACTTCCTGATCAACCCCTATGGCCTCTTCTTCGACGAGATCACCGCCTCCAACCTCGTGAAGATCGGCCTCGACGGCCACGCGGTCGAGCCGACGCCATACCCGGTCAATCCGGCGGGCTTCGTGATCCACAGCGCGATCCATGGCGCCCGCGAGGACGCCCATTGCGTGCTCCACACCCATACCAAGGCCGGCTGCGCCATCGCCGCGCAGAAAGACGGGCTGCTGCCGGTCAACCAGATGTCGATGGAGTTCTACGGCAAGGTCGCCTACCACGACTATGAGGGCATCGCCCTCGACCTCGATGAGCAGAAGCGCCTGGTCGCCGATCTCGGCGCCAAGCCGGTGATGATCCTCCGCAACCACGGCTTGCTCACCGTCGGCCGCGACCCGCAGCAGGCCTTCCTGCGCATGTACTATCTGGAGAAGGCCTGCGAGATCCAACTGACGGCGCAAACGGGCGGCCAGGCGCTGGTGCTGCCCTCGAAGGACGTCTGCGAGCACACCGAGCGCCAGTTCAACGCGCCGCCGGTGCCCTCCTCGGACGGCAGCGTGTTCAGCGATCCCGACGGCTACGATCTCGCCTGGAGCGCGCTGCTGCGCCTGCTCGATCGCCTCGATCCCACTTACAAGGACTAGGCCGCGATGCGGCGCCTGCTGCCGACCCTGCTCCTGGTCCTCGCGGCCTTCGCAGTGCCGGCCGCGGCGGACGACGACGTCTCCGGACTCTATGCCGTCGCCGGCAAGTCGCCGGCGGGCAAGGGCTATGGCGGTGCGGTCAAGATCGTACCCTACGGCAATGCCCATGCCGTCCTGTGGAAGCTGGACGACGGCGAGGCCTATAAGGGCCTCGCTCTCCGGAAGGATGACGTGCTCGGCGCCACCTACGGCCGGGACAAGATCCCCGGCCTCGTCGTCTATCACATTGCCGGCGGCACGCTGGAAGGCGACTGGATCAGCGGCGGCGGCAAGAGCGCCAAGGAGGAGATCGGCCGCGAGACCTTGCAAGGCTCACCCGATCTGGAGGGCGAATACCAGATCACCCTCGGCGAGAACCAGGACGGCACCACCAACTACACCGGCAAGGTGGTGATGAAGCGGGACGGCGACACCTATGTCCTGGTCTGGATGGTGCCGAAGCCGGCCTATGTCGGCCGCGGCGTGCGCGTGGGGAACGTGCTGGTGGTCGCGTTCGGCCAGGATCTGAAGAAGATTCCGGGCGTGGTCGCCTATCACGTCGC
>DATKNM010000168.1:0-8284 GCA_035541335.1 Binatia bacterium | reverse complement strand
CTTGCCGATCAGCGCCGGCGCCAACGCGTTCACCGCGGCAACGCAAAGCTCCGTCCCCTTGCCGAGGGTGAAGGTGAGGCCGTGGCCCTGGAGATCGGGCCGATCCGTCTCCAGCACGACATAGGCGGCCGAATAGTCCGGATCCGGATTCATCGCATCCGACCCGTCGGCGTGCTTCGAGGTCGGGAAGCGGATGTCGCGGCAATGCCAGCCGGTGATGGTGGTCATGGGGAACTCGCTTCTGGCGCGGAGCAACCGTCATGCCCGCACCAAGTGCGGGCATGACGACACAACCCTAGTCCAGTCGCCGCTTACGCCGCGACGGTCTTCTGCTGCTGCTCGCCGAGGCCGGCGATGCCGAGGCGCATGGTCTGGCCAGCCTTCAGGTAGATCGGGTTCGGCTTCTGGCCCATGCCGACGCCGGGCGGAGTGCCGGTGGAGATCACGTCGCCGGGTTGCAGGCTCATGAACTGCGAGAGGTAGGAGACCAGGAACGGCACCTTGTAGACCATGGTCTTGGTGCTGCCGTTCTGGTAGCGCTTGCCGTTCACCTCGAGCCACATGTCGAGATTGTTGAAGTCCTTGATCTCGTCCTTGGTGACCAGCCAGGGGCCGATCGGGCCGAAAGTATCGTGGCCCTTGCCCTTGTCCCAGGTGCCGGCGCGCTCGATCTGGAATTCCCGCTCGGAGACGTCGTTGATGACGCAGAAGCCGGCGACATAGTTCATCGCCTCCTTCTCGCTGACATACTTCGCTTCGCTGCCGATGACGACGCCGAGCTCGACCTCCCAGTCGGTCTTCTTCGACTTGCGCGGGATCTCGACATTGTCGTTGGGGCCGCAAACCGCGTTGTTCGCCTTGATGAACAGCACGGGCTCCGGCGGCACGGCGAGGCCGGATTCCGCCGCGTGGTCGGCGTAGTTGAGTCCGATGCAGAGGAACTTGCCGATGCTGCCGACGCAGGGCCCGATCCGCGGATTGCCGCGCACGGCGGGCAGCTTCTTCGGATCGAGCTTCGCCAGCTTCTTCAATGACGCCGGGCTCAACGCCTTGCCGGCGATGTCGTCCACCACCTTGGAAAGATCGCGGATCTTGCCTTCGGCGTCGAGCAGGCCGGGCTTCTCCTTGCCCTTCGGGCCATAGCGCAGCAGTTTCACAGTCGGTCTCCTTCAGATTGCAGTGCCTGAGCGTTTCCGCCCACTGGGTCGTCATCCCCAGGCTTGGCCCGAGGATCCACGAGTTTCTTTATGGTCGCTCCAAACTCGTGGATGCCCGGCCTAAAGCCGGGCATGACGAGCGAGAGCGGGGCAAGCGGCGTGTTCACGAACACTCCGCCCTTCATCAATTGACCCAGCCGCCGTCGATCACATGGATCTGGCCGGTGGTGTAGCTGGATTCGTCGGAAGCGAGATAGAGGGCGAGGGCGGCGACTTCCTCCGGGGTGCCGACGCGGCCGATCGGCTGGCGCGCGATGAAGGCCCGGCGCACTTCCTCGGTCTCGACGCCCTGGGACTTGCCCTGGGCCGCGAGCCGGTCGTTCAGCGACGGCGACTGCACGGTGCCGGGACAGATCGCGTTGCAGCGGATGCCCTTCGCCACGTAATCGGCCGCCACCGCCTTGGTGAGGCCGATCATCGCCGCCTTGCTGGCGCCGTAGACGAAGCGGTTCGGCACGCCCTTCACGCTGGACGCCACCGACGCCATGTTGACGATCGAGCCCTTGCCCTCGGCCAGCATGCCGGGCAGGAAGGCGCGGATCATGCGGAATGCCGCGCGGGCGTTCAGGTTGAAGGCGAAGTCCCAGTCGGCCTCGGTCGCGTCCATGATCGTGCCGGCATGGACATAGCCGGCGCAGTTGAAGAGCACGTCGATGGTGCCGACGGCCTTGCCGAAGGCTGCGATGGCGTCCGCGTTCGTGACGTCGAGCTTCTCGACCGAGACGCCGGGCACTTCCTGCTGCAGGCTCTTCAGCGCATCCATGTTGATGTCGGTGGCGATCACCTTGGCGCCTTCGCGGGCGAAGGCGACGGCGCTCGCCCGTCCGATGCCCTGGCCCGCCGCGGTGATGACCGCGCGCTTGCCCGCCAGTCTGGTCATGGTTTCTCCAGTATCTTCTATTGCGGTGTCGGTCTATTGCGGCGTCGGGGCGTCGGCGCGCATCAGCCCGGCGCTCTTCAGGTCGCTCCACAGCGCCTTGGGGATCGGCGTCCGGAAGAGGTCGAGATTGCGCTTCAGCTCGGCGACGCTGCGCGAGCCCGGAATGACCGAGCAGACGCTGGAATGGGTCAGCGGGAATTGCAGCGCCGCGGCGGGCAGCGCGACCTTGTGGTCGGCGCAGACCTTCTCGATCTTCGCCACCTTCTCCAGGATCTCCTTCGGCGCCGGCTCGTAATTGTAGGTCGTGCCGGGCTTGGCACCGACCGCCAGGATGCCGGAGTTGAACGGCCCGCCGATGATGATGGTGGTACCGCGCTTCCGGCATTCCGGCAGGAAGGTCGTCAGCGCTTCCTGCTCCAGCAGCGTGTAGCGCCCGGCCAGCAGGAACACGTCGAAGTCGCCGTGGCCCATGGCCTCCATGCAGACTTCCCACTCGTTGACACCCATGCCGAGGGCGCCGATCAGGCCATCCTGCCGCAGCTTCTGCAGCGCCTTGAAGCCGCCCTCCATGGCGGACTTCATCATCGGCGCATGCTTCTCGAAATGCGTGGTGGCGCCGATGTCGTGGATCAGCAGGATGTCGATCCGGTTCAAGCCCAGCCGCTGCAGGCTGTCCTCGAAGGAGCGCATGACAGCGTCGTAGCCGTAGTCGAACACCGGCTCGAAGGGCAGCGGATCCTTCCAGGGATCGTTCGGCGCCTGCGGCTTGAAGCGCGGCTTCAGGAGACGCCCGACCTTGGTCGAAAGCACGTAGTCGTCACGCTTGTGCTTCCGAAGGCCGTTGCCGAAATAGTGCTCGCTCAGGCCATAGCCGTAGAACGGCGCGGTGTCGTAGAAACGGATTCCGTTCGCCCAGGCGAAATCCAGGGTCTCCTCGGCCTGGGCAGGTCCCACCGGCGACAGATTGCCGCCCAAGGGGGCGCCGCCCTGGCCAAAGATCGAGACCTTGAGCTTGGTACGGCCGACCGGCCGGCTCTCGAATTCACTCATGATTCTTCCGGAAAATCTCGCCCTGACAATTGCCGTACAATATGAAAAGGTTTGCCGCCGGAAGGCAAGGCCGAACCGCCCGCGATGGCCGATTGCGGCCCGGTTTCGGCGCCACCCGCGCGGTTTTCGCTGAACTCGAAAGGATGACGATGGCTACTCCCCGCTTGGGCGGCTTGAAGGCGGATGCGGTCCTGCCAAGCGATGCCGAACGCGCCACGTTGGTCGGCCGGATCTGGGACCCGGCGGTGGCCGGGCCGACGCCCGTGCTGATCCACCGCGGCCGGGCCGTCGACATCAGCCGCATCGCGCCGACCACGAGCGCCCTCCTCGAGATGGAGCGCCTGGTCCCGGTGCTGCAGGCCGCGTCCGGCCTCCCGGAGATCGCTGCGGTCGAGGAGCTCATCGCCAACAGCGACGAGCGCCGGCGCGACCCGATGCGGCCCTGGTTGCTGGCGCCCTGCGACCTGCAATCGGTGAAGGCGGCAGGCGTCACCTTCGTCGCCTCGATGCTGGAACGGGTGATCGAGGAGCAGGCGCGCGGCGATGCCAGCCGCGCCGAGGAGATCCGCCGCCGCATCACCGGCATCATCGGCGACAACCTCTCCAAGGTGAAGCCGGGCTCGGCGGAGGCGGCGAGGGTGAAGGAGGTGCTGCTCGCCAACGGCGCCTGGTCGCAATATCTCGAGGTCGGCATCGGCCCGGATTGCGAGATCTTCACGAAATGTCCGCCGATGGCCTCGGTCGGCCTCGGCGCCGATATCGGTCTTCACCCGAAGTCGCAATGGAGCAATCCCGAGCCCGAGATCGTGCTCGCCGCCAACAGCCGCGGCGAGGTGATGGGGGCGACGCTCGGGAACGACGTCAACTTGCGCGACTTCGAGGGGCGGAGCGCGCTGCTGCTCGGCAAGGCCAAGGACAACAACGCCTCCTCGGCGATCGGACCCTTCCTGCGCCTGTTCGACGCCGGCTTCACGATCGACGACGTGCGCCAGGCGGTGATCACCGTCAAGGTTGCGGGGAGCGACGGCTTCGTCATGGAAGGCTCCAGCAGCATGGCGAAGATCAGCCGCGATCCGCTGGACATCGCCGGCCAGGCGCTCAACGGCACGCATCAATATCCCGACGGCTTCATGCTGTTCCTCGGCACCATGTTCGCGCCGATCCAGGACCGCGAGAAGCCGGGGCAGGGCTTCACCCATCACATCGGCGACGCGGTCAGCATCTCCTCGCCGAAGCTCGGCACGCTCTGGAACCGGGTCGACCATTCCGACAAGATCGCGCCCTGGAGCTTCGGTGCGAATGCGCTCATGAAGAACCTGGTTCATCGGCAGCTGGTTGGATGACCGAGAGTGTCGACGCAGTCGTCGTCGGCGCCGGCGTGATCGGCCTCGCGATCGCCCGGCGCCTCGCCCTAGCCGGCCGCGAGGTGATCGTGCTGGAGCGCAACGACGCGATCGGCAGCGAGACCAGCGCGCGCAATTCCGAGGTGATCCATGCCGGCATCTACAATCCGCCCGGCTTCCTGAAGTCGACGCTCTGTGTCGCCGGCCGGAGGATGCTTTACCGGTATTGCGCGGATCACGGCGTGCCCCATGCGCGCCTCGGCAAGCTGATCGTTGCCGTTACCCATGACGAGATCCCGGCATTAACGAAGCTGAAGGAGCGGGGCGAGGCCAACGGCGTCGATGATCTCACCTGGGTCTCGGCAGACGCCGCCATGGCGTTGGAGCCGCGGCTGGTCTGCGCCGCCGCCGTGCTCTCGCCCTCGACCGGCATCATCGACGGGCACCAGCTGATGCTGGCGCTGCAGGGCGATCTCGAAGCCGCGGGCGGCGTCGTGGTGCTGAACGCACCGGTCGAATCCGGGCAGGTCGGCAATGACGGCATCGCCCTCGCGGTGGGCGGCCCAGGGGTTGGTGAGGGGTCGCAGTTGCGGATCCATTGCCGAACCGTGATCAATTCCGCCGGGCTGGGTGCCTCCGATCTTGCGCGGGCGCTGAAGGGCCTGCCGCCGCGGAGTGCTGCACCGGTCTTCCTCGCCAAGGGCAACTATTTCAGCCTCGCGGGCAAGGCGCCGTTCAGCCGCCTCGTTTATCCCATGCCCGTGCCGGGCGGGACCGGCACGCACATGACCCTCGACCTCGCCGGCCGGGCGCGCTTCGGACCCGACGTCGAGTGGATCGAGGGCATCGGCTATGCCGTCGATCCCCGGCGCGGCGATTCCTTCTATGCCGACATCCGGCGCTATTGGCCCGACCTTCCGGACGGCGCCCTGGCGCCGGACTACGCCGGCATCCGGCCGAAGCTCGGCCCGGCCGGATCGCCGATCATCGATTTTCGCATCGAGGGTCCGGCGCAGCACGGCGTGCCCGGCCTCGTCAATCTCTTCGGCATCGAATCGCCGGGCCTGACCTCGTGCTTCGCCATCGGCGAGCACGTGGCCGGGCTGCTGGAGGAGGACGTGACCATGCCGATCCGCGCGGGAGGCGCTGCATGAAGCTCTTCGATCTCACCGGCAAGGTGGCGGTGGTCACCGGCGGCAATGGCGGAATCGGCCTCGGCATGGCGACGGGCCTGGCCGAAGCCGGCGCCACCATCGCGGTTGCGGCGCAGAACGCCGCCAAGGCCGAACGCGCCATGGCCGAGCTGAAGGCGCTCGGCGCCAAGGCGGCGTTCTTCCCGGTGGATGTCTCGAAGGAGGCGAATTGTCGCGCCATGATCGCGGCTGTCGCGGAGACGCTGGGGCGGCTCGACATCCTGGTGAATTGCGCCGGCATGGCGATCCGCAAGCGGCCGGAAGTGCTGAAGGACGAGGAATGGCAGCGGGTGCTCGACGTCAACCTGACCGGCACCTTCGCCTGCTGCCAGGCCGCCTATCCGCATATGAAGCGGGCGGGCGGCGGGAAGATCATCAACATCGGCTCGATGCTGTCGATCTTCGGCGCGGCACCCAACGCGGCCTATGCCGCCAGCAAGGGCGCGGTGGTGCAATTGACCAAGTCGCTGGCGGTCGCCTGGGCGGCGGACAACATCCAGGTGAACGCGATCCTGCCCGGCTGGATCGACACCGAATTGACCGTCGCCGCGCGCCAGCAGATCGAGGGCCTGAACGAGCGGGTGCTGGCGCGGACGCCGGCCGGCCGCTGGGGCCGCCCCGAGGAGTTCGCCGGAATCGCCGCGTTCCTGGCGAGTCCGGCATCGGAATTCGTCACCGGGACCGCGATCCCGGTCGATGGCGGCTTCTCCGTGGCGGTCTAGCGCGAAACCGATTGACGGAAGACCCCGCGGCGTTGGAGGCTTGCCGCAACGCTGATCCGAACCGACCGCCATGCCGATCTCCAGCACGCCCGCTTTTCTCATCGACGGCCTGCAATACTGCAACTGGTCGCGGCACATCTTCGAGCAGATGCGGGCTGCGCGCATGGACGCGGTCCATGTCACCATCTGCTACCACGAGACCTTCCGCGAGACCGCCGGCAACATCGCGACCTGGAACCGTCTTTTCGAGGATCACGCCGACCTCATCATGCCGGGCCGCTCGGCAACGGATGTTTCGGCCGCCCATGAAAGCGGCCGTACCGCGATCTTCTTCGGCCTGCAGAACTGCTCGGCGCTGGAGGACGATATCGGCCTCGTCGAGCTGCTCTACGACCTCGGCGTCCGCTTCATGCAGCTGACCTACAACAACCAGTCGCTGCTGGCCTCCGGCTGCTACGAGCCGGTCGATGGCGGCGTCACCCGCATGGGCAAGGAAGTGATCCGCGAGATGAACCGGCTCGGCATGGCGATCGACATGTCGCATTCCGGCGAACGCTCGACCCTGGAGGCGATCCGGCATTCCGAGCGTCCGATCGCCATCACCCATGCCAATCCCAATTTCTGGCACCAGGCGCCGCGCAACAAGTCGGACAAGGTGCTCGACGCGCTGCGCGACAGCGGTGGCATGCTCGGCCTCTCGCTCTATCCCCATCACCTGAAAGGCGGCAGCAACTGCACCGCCGCGGATTTCGCCGCCATGGCGAAGCGCCTCGCCGACCGGATCGGCGTCTCGCATGTCGGGATCGGCTCCGATCTCTGCCAGGACCAGCCGGATTCGGTGGTCGAGTGGATGCGCAGCGGCCGCTGGACCAAGGAGGGCAGCGCCCCCGGCTGCGCGCCGAAGGCGATATTCCCGCCGCAGCCCGAATGGTTCCGCGACAACCGCGACTTCCCCGGCCTGCGCGGCCATCTGCGCCAGGCGGGATTCGCGGCCGCCGAGGCGGACGGGATCCTGGGTCTCAACTGGTATCGCTTCTTCGCGAAGTCCTTCGAGCCCGCGCGCCCGCGCTTCACCGCGCTGGAGACGGTATAGTTCCATCGTTATAACCAACGGCGCCATGCCCCAGCTCTCCATCGCCGAGATCGAGGCCTTCGCCCGGGATGCGCTTGCCGAGGCGGGTTCAGGAACCGCGGCGGCCGCGTCGCTGGCGGCGGCGATCGCCCGCGCGGAGGCGGAGGGTCTCGCATCCCATGGCCTCGCCTATCTGCCGACCTATCTCGAGCATCTCGCCTGCGGCAAGGTGAAGAGGGAGGCCGCACCGCGCCTCGCGCAGCCGAAAGCCGGCATCGTCACGGTCGATGCCGATTGCGGCTTCGCCCATCCGGCGATCGCGCTTGGCTTCGAGACGCTGCTGCCGAAGGCGCGGGAGCTCGGCATCGCGGTGCTGGTGGTGCGGAATTCCTATAACTGCGGCGTGCTCGGCCATCACACCGAACGGATCGCGACCGAAGGCCTGCTCGCCCTCGGCTTCACCAACGCGCCGGCCTCGATCGCGCCGATCGGGGGGAAGAGGGCTGTGATCGGCACCAACCCGGTCTCGCTGGCGGCGCCGGACGGCAAGGGCGGTGCCACTTTGGTGATCGACCAGAGTGCCAGCGTGGTCGCGAAGAGCGAGATCATGAAGAAGGCCCGCGCCGGCGAGCCGATCCCGGAAGGCTGGGCCTTCGACGCCGAGGGCCGGCCCACGACGGATGCCGCGGTCGCGGTCAAGGGCCTGATGGCGCCGGCCGGGGGGCAGAAGGGCGTCGGCCTCGGCCTGATCGTCGAGCTGATGGCGGCGGCCTTGAGCGGCGCCACCCTCGGCATCGACGCGAGCCC
>DATKNM010000167.1:0-3597 GCA_035541335.1 Binatia bacterium | reverse complement strand
ACCAGCCGCGAATGGCGGTGGGGATGTGAATGCGGCTCGGCCGGCGTGCTGGCCGCATGGGCATGCCGATGGTGCTCGTCATGCACATGCAGGTGCTCGTGCTCCATCGGCTCGTGCGCGTGCTCATGCTGGTGCCGCTCGGTCAGGTGCAGCCAGAGCCCGACTGCCATCAGGAGGCCGCCGCCGAGGAAGGGCAGGGTGAGCGGCTCCTTGAGGAAGAGGATGGCGACCGCGGCGCCGATGAAAGGCGCCGTTGCGTAATAGGCGCCGGTCCGCGCCGTGCCGAGGTGGCGGAGCGCCAGCACGAAGGCGGTCAAGGAGATGCCATAGCTCAAAAATCCGAGCAGCCCGGCCGCGGCGATTGCGCTGAGCGCCGGCCAGGACGCACCCGTGACGATGGCGAGGGTCGTGTTGACACCGCCGGCGACCAGGCCTTTTACCATCGCGATCTGCATCGGATCCGCTGCGGAGACCTTGCGGGTGAGGTTATTGTCGATCGCCCAGCAGAGGCACGCACCTGCAATGAGGAGCGGCCCGAAGCCGTGGCCGAGCGCGATCTCGCCGGGGAGCGAGAGCACCACGGCGCCGGCGACGATGGCGGCGGCGCCGATCAGCAGTCGGCGGTCGACGTTCTCACGGAACACCACCCAGGCGATGCCGAGGGTCAGCACGCTTTCGAGGTTGAGCAGCAGCGAGGCTTCCCCGGCCGGGGTCACGGCGAGGCCGAACAGCATCAGCACCGGCCCGATCACGCCGCCGAAGAGGACCGCGCCGCCGAACCAGGGGAGGTCGGCGCCCTGCAGCCCGGCCTCGCCGCTCTGCCGGAGCGTGCGCAGGATGGCGAGGCCGAGGCCGGAGCCGAGATAGAGCAGCCCCGCCAGCAGCCAGGGCGAGACATCGCCCAGCAGCAGCTTCGCGATCGGCGCGCTGAGGCCGAACAGGACGGCGGAGGCGAGGGCGTAGAGAATGCCGGTCATGGACGGTCCAAACGAAAGCAGCACGATCGCGGGATCGTGCTGCTTCCGAACGCGATTGGCAACGGCGCGTGGGCCGCGCCGCGTCTTCAGGTCGCGGACGCCACCGCCCGCGCCGCCATGGTCGAGACCAGCGAAGCGCGGTATTGCGGCGAGCCGTGAAGGTCGCCGTTGAGGCCGTCGGCCTTCACCTTGACTCCCTTGGCGGCATCGGCGGTGAAGTTGGCGCCGAGCGCCGCTTCCAGCTCTTTGGAGCGGAACACGCCGGGGCCGGCACCGGTCACCGCGATGCGGACGCCGCCTTTGGTCTTCGCCGCGAAGACGCCCACGAGGCAGAAGCGCGAGGCCGGCTGGTCGAACTTGGCATAGCCGGCCTTCTCCGGTTTCGGGAAATGCACCGCGGTGATGATTTCGCCATCCTGGAGCGCGGTTTCGAACAGGCCCTTGAAGTAGTCGTCGGCCTTGATCTCGCGCTTGTTGGTGCGGATCGTGGCGCCGAGGCCGAGCGCCGCCGCCGGATAGTCGGCGGCGGGATCGTTGTTGGCGAGCGAACCGCCGATGGTGCCGCGATGGCGCACCTGGCGGTCGCCAATCCCGCCGGCCAGGGCGGCGAGGGCAGGGATGGTCTTCTCCACATCGGCCGAGGCCGCGACCTCGGCATGGGTGGTGGTGGCGCCGATGGTGATGCCGTCACCCTCGAGCTTGATGCCCTTCAATTCGGCGATGGCGCCGAGATCGACCACGTCCGACGGCTCGGCGAGCCGCTGGCGCAGGGTCGGGAGCAGGCTCTGCCCGCCGGCGATCAGCTTGCCGTCGGAGGCGGCACCCAGGGCCTTGGCCGCATCGGCGACCGAGCCCGGGCGGTGATAAGCGAAGTTGTGCATGGGTTCCTCCCTTATTCCGCCGCCTGCTTGGCCGACTGGATCGCCTGCCACACTTTGTAGGGTGTCGCCGGCATGGTGATGTCCTTGACGCCGAGCGGCAGCAGGGCATCGAGCACCGCGTTGATCACCGCCGGCGGTGAGCCGATCGCACCCACCTCGCCGACGCCCTTCGAGCCCAGCGGGTTGTGGGTGCAGAGCGTCACGTGGTTGCCGACCTTGATGTTCGGCACGTCGTCCGCCCGCGGCATGGTGTAGTCCATGTAGGAGCCAGTCAGGAGCTGGCCGCTCTCATTGTCGTAGGCGCAGCCTTCCAGCAGCGCCTGGCCGATGCCCTGGACGACGCCGCCATGGACCTGGCCCTCGACGATCATCGGGTTGATCACCTTGCCGATGTCATCGACCGCGGTGAAGTTCACCACATCGACCGTGCCGGTCTCCGGATCGATCTCCACCTCGCAGATATGGCAGCCGCCGGGGTAGGTGAAGTTCAGGGGATCGTAGAACGCGGTCTCCTCGAGCCCGGGCTCGAGCTCGGTGATCGGGTAGTTGTGCGGCACGTAGGCGGTCAGCGCCACCTGGCCGAACGGCACGGACTTGTCCGTGCCGACCACGGTGAAGGTGCCGTTCTTGAACTCCACGTCGGCGACCGAGGCCTCCATCAGATGGGCGGCGATGCGCTTTGACTTGGCGATGATCTTGTCCATCGCCTTCACCAGCGCCGAGCCGCCGACCGCGAGCGACCGCGAGCCGTACGTGCCCATGCCGAAGGGGATCTTGTTGGTGTCGCCGTGGGAGACCTCGACGTTCTCGATCGGGATGCCGAGCCCGTCCGACACCAATTGGGCGAAGGTGGTCTCGTGCCCCTGGCCGTGGCTGTGGGTGCCGGTGAAGACCGTGACCGAGCCGGTCGGGTGCACGCGGATCGAGCCGGTCTCGTAGAGGCCGGCTCGGGCGCCGAGGCTGCCGACCACCGCCGAGGGCGCGATGCCGCAGGCCTCGATGTAGGTGGAGATGCCGATGCCGCGGAGCTTGCCGCGGCCCTTCGCTTCCGCCTTGCGCTTCTCGATGCCGGCCCAGTCGCCCATCTTCAGCGCCAGGTCGAGGGTCGAGAAGTAGTCGCCGCTGTCGTATTGCAGGGCGACCGGCGTCTGGTACGGGAAAGCGTCCTTCGGGATGAAGTTCTTGCGGCGAATCTCGACCCGGTCGATCCCGGTCTCGCGCGCCGCCTTCTCCACCAGGCGCTCCAGCAGATAGGTGGTCTCCGGCCGGCCGGCGCCGCGATAGGCATCGACCGGCGCGGTATGCGTGAAGATCGCCTTCACCTCGGCATAGATCGCCGGCGTGGTGTAGACGCCCGCCAGCAGGGTCCCGGAGAGATAGGTCGGGATGCAGGGCGCGAAGGTCGAGAGATAGGCGCCCATATTGGCCTTGGTCGAGACCCGGAGCCCGAGGAACTTGCCGTCCTTGTCGAGGGCGAGCTCGGCGTGGCTGATGTGGTCGCGGCCGTGGGCGTCGGTCAGGAAGGATTCCGAGCGCTCCGCGGTCCATTTCACCGGCCGCTCGACCTTGCCGGCCGCCCAGGTCACGAGCGCTTCTTCCGCGTAATGGAAGATCTTCGAGCCGAAGCCGCCGCCGACGTCCGGCGCCACGACCCGGAGCTTGGCCTCCGGAATCTGCAGCACGAAGGCGCCCATCAGCAGCCGGATCACATGCGGGTTCTGGCTGGTGGTGTAGAGCGT